>SBGI01000028.1 GCA_006227015.1 Gammaproteobacteria bacterium | reverse complement strand
CGCATCCACCATGAAGTAGGTGCGGGTAAAACTGAACACCACGCTCATCTCTTCACGGTTAAGGATGGCCGTGTCCACAAACAGCCCGCCTTTCTCGTTGTTGAGAACGGGGAGTACGATCGGAAAGAAGCGGTCGCCGTCGACGATGCGGCCGATGATGTAGGCGGCCTTGCTGCGGTAAAACACCGACTCGAGAATATCGAATTTCAGTTCCCCCAGGGGTGAACTGATATGGGGTGCAACCTGTTCATTGAATTCCTGAGCAATGGCCTGCACGTCTCTGGACAGGTTTTCCCAGGGAGTGGAAAACTCGGCATCGAGCAGGACTTGCTCAATAACAGCGGCAATATTGGCGTTGTTTTCGTAGCGGACGTAGATGCTGTACTCGGCTTCAGGAACAGAGGCCATTTGTGACGAGAGTACATAAATCAGGTCGTCATCAATTTTGTCGTGATCGTTGATTAAGCCGAACACTGAGTTAAAAAAGGTCTCGGCGATTTCGTAATTGGGGAAATTGAACACCAGCTGTGTGTAGACGGCCTTGGCCTGGCGCCAGAGTTCCAGGTCGGTAATGTCCTTGTTAGTGACCGTGGCCAGCAATTCCGCCACCTGGCGCACCTTGCCCTTGTAGAGTTCCAGTCGATCCACGTTGGCGCTCTGCACCGCGTGCCAGTCGGCTTTTTCAAATCGGGCTTTGGCGCCGAGGGTCATGTTGAGGTAATCGGCAAAATAACTGCGAAAACCGTTGAGGATGGTTTTCGACATGCGCCTCGCGGTGCTGTTGCGAAAGAAAACAGGGTCTGAACAGGTCATGGGAAATACGGCTTATTCATCTAGGTTCAAGGAGGCTTTAAGTGCCGCCAGGTGCTGTCGGGATGCTTCACGGCTCAGCGGAGGACTTTCCTGAGCGTCGTCAGTGTGATCGGGCAGTGCCAGATTTTCGCCGCGGGCCAGGTCCCGGCTCAAGCGGCGATAATGTTCCAGGAAAGCCGGGTAGCTGCTGCTCTCCGGCTCGTTGGCCAGCCGGTACCAGCCCGTGGCCAGTCCGGCGTGATAGACCAGGGGATGAGACCAGCCATATTCTGCTTTTGGCGAGGGAGCCTGGCAGGCCTCTATATAGGCCTCCCGAGGCGAGGGGGTGCCGAGACTGCCATGACTGTCTTCACAGCACTGCATCATCCGGTTCAGGGTGGGAAGATAGTCGGAGGTTTCTATTACCCGTTTTGCTCCCAGCAATATCTGATCGCTGCTGAAGTGGCCCAGTGCCTCCAGCCACAGACGCTTTACCTGGTTCAGTAATTCAGTGTCTGCGTAGGCGCTATAAAACTGGTTGTGGTAATTCAGCCGAAATAAAGCGAAAACCTGGTTGATGGTGTCAACTTGTTGGGGCGAACGCTCAGGTGCTGGCCCAGCTGCGGTCCTGGAGCTCGTCGACGAGGGTGCGAGTTCGCGTACTGTCCGGTCGATGAGGTCGTTGCTGTTGTCCATGGAGGGCATCCTGATTGTTGGCCGTTGATTGTCGGGACCACGCCCGTTTTACCTGCTGCAGAAACTTGGTGTTCCACGAACCATAGAGCTGTCCGCTTTCGCGCCAGTAGAGCACAAATTCAGCCACCAGTCCCTCGGCAAAAGGGCGGGGAATGTTGGCCAGAGTCAGTACGTCAAACAGTTCTTCACTGGGGCGCCAATTTGCCGCCAGTGGTTTTGGCAGGGTGTCATGCTCCATGGCGCTGGTGAAGCGCGCCCACTGGCGTTTGACGTGCATGATAAAACGCGAGTTCCAGGTGCTTGAAGATTCACCCCGTTCCATCCAGTAGAGCACAAACTCGGGGATGGCGTCCTCCACAAAATTACTGTTGATACCCGCCTGGCGGGTGAGGATTTCAAGGGCGTCCCGTGAAGGCTGCCAATCCCTGCTCATGGGGATTTCCTGGCTGCGGCGCGCATCTTCTGTTTGCTGTGAGCGCCACAAGCGCAAAACGTGTTTGATGAACCGCGAGCCCCAGCTATAGCGAGGTTCACCCCGTTCGGTCCAGTAAGTGACAAATTCAGGGATCTGCTCCGAGCAGAACTCCTTGGGGATGCTGTACTGGGCCAGCTGCCTGATCACATCTTCCTCAGGGCGCCAGTCCGGGGAGATTGTTTTCGTGGACCGGGCAACCGGAGGCACTGAAACACAGGATACGTTTGCCTGGCGCTCATTAAAGGCAAAACGTAATTCCGCGCTTTCCCGTAGGGGGGCCGATGCGACCAGAAGCACACCCTTGTCGCGCAAACTGGAAGTAATTCGCTGTATGTCCTCCAGCTGCCAGAAAGGCAGCAGGGTCAGCAGTTGACTGGCACTGGTGGTCAGCCATTGGTGATCTCCTTGCGCTTCCGGTGTGTGGTGTGATCTGACCTCCCCCAGAGTTTGTAGCAATATCGCCTCTTCCAGCCCGATAGTGGCGGCCAGGGAAGGAGAGATAACCAGAGGTTTTTCAGGAATCAGTGACATGGTGACACTCTATCAGAAACCCTTTGGCAAATTTAAGCTCTGTTGGGTGAGATGTTGTTTTGTATTGGTGGACGCTGCCGGTAGAATCGGGCGCAAAAAAACGATAACTCTTTGAATGGGCAATA
>SBGI01000232.1 GCA_006227015.1 Gammaproteobacteria bacterium | reverse complement strand
TGACCTTGCAGTTTGTTGATATTGGCAGTCAGTAGCGCCACTTGTACTTCCGGCGAACCGGTATCGCCCTCAGCCTGGGCGTGCTCTTTAACAATGGCTTCTTTTTCAGCTGCAGTTAACATGGTTTTTTCTCCAATATGCGGGTTTCGATTCAGGGTACCCGCGCATATTTACAGGGACCCTACTGAATAAAGGCGGGTGTCATCTGTACCCTGCCCGACAATTGCTCTCAATGAGCAAATTCTTTGGTTGTCGCCACCTCTGGGCGCAACAACTACAATACGACTAAACGCTTGGGCGCTACGCGGCCATCATCAGTGACCTCTGCCACACCCAAAAACAGGGCACTGACATCACACGGGGAATCATCCCCATTTTTGTCCCTATTTTTAAAGACGCGCACTATATCGCCTTCTTCGCTCTGTTGATAGACCTGCGGCACCATTACCGCCTGCCCCTGGCGGAAGTAAAAGGCTTCATCCTCTGACAGATTTATCGCTGCCAGATGCTGAATGCCTGCATCCATGGTGAGCAAGCGTGCATCCAGCGCCTGTTCTCCACCACTGTCACACAGGGCCTGCAGGTCGGGCAAACTGATGGCCTGAGATTCATCAAAGGGTCCGGCCGCCGAACGATGCAACCTGGAAACGTAGGCCCCACAGCCAAGGCGCTTGCCAATATCCTCTGCGAGAGTACGCACATAGGTGCCCTTACTGCAGTGAATCTCGACATCTGCCTCAGGAAACTCACCTTCCGTGAACGACCTGACTTCCAGTTCGAAGATGGTCACGGGCCGGGCTTTGCGCTCGATTTCCACACCTTCACGGGCCAACTTGTAGAGCGGCTGCCCATTGTGCTTCAGCGCAGAGTACATGGATGGCACCTGTTCGATGTCACCCCGGAATTCAGGTAGCACAGCCAGCAACTGTTCTTCGGTCAACTCCGGCGCGCCATCTTCACTCACCACGGCACCATCTGCGTCGCCACTGGCGGTAGCAATGCCAAACCGGAATGTCGCCCGATAGCGCTTGTCCGCATCCAGCAAAAACTGGGTAAATTTCGTGGCTTCACCCAGGCATACGGGCAATACGCCGGTAGCCAGGGGGTCAAGGCTGCCGGTATGCCCGGCTTTCGCAGCACCAAACAGGTGGCGCACCTTCTGAAGTGCACTGTTGGATGAAAGACCCAGCGGCTTGTCCAGCAGCAAAATACCGTTGACCGGTCTGCCTTTACGACGACCCAATGCTTATTCCTCTCCGGATGAATCCGGGTCGTTGTGTCGCTGCTTGTCGCTGTTCACGGCATATTCAATCAGTGCCGATAGCTCCTGGCCGCGTTTTCCACTGAGATCGTAGATAAAACGCAAGCGCGGCGTCACCCGCAACTGCATACGCTTGGCAACCTGGGAGCGCAAGAATCCGGCAGCACCATTCAGCAATTCAGCTGCAGCCTGGCTTTCTTCGGCAGACTCGGCACCCACCAGATTCACAAAGACTCTGGCGCTGGAGAGGTCACGACTGACTTCCACTGCAGTGATGTTGACCATCCCCAGTCGCGGATCGCGCATTTCATCGCGAATCAGTTGTGCCAGCTCACGTTGTAGCGCGTCGGCAACCCTGTCATTACGGGTAAATTCTCTGGGCATAAATCAGTCGACCTGAACTCACAGGTTAGCGGCAATGGCGGCTGTTAAAGTTGACGAGCCACTTCCTTGATGTCATAGACCTCAATCTGGTCGCCATTCTTGATATCGTTGTAGTCTTTCACACCGATACCGCACTCCATGCCATTGCGTACTTCGTTAACATCGTCTTTAAAGCGGCGCAGGGATTCCAACTCACCTTCGTAGATGACCACGTTATCCCGCAACACGCGGATTGGCTTGTTACGATACACATTGCCTTCGATCACCATACAACCGGCCACTGAGCCAAACTTCGGTGAACGGAAGACATCGCGCACTTCGGCGATACCCACAATTTCTTCGCGTTTTTCAGGGGCCAACAGACCACTCAGTGCCTGCTTCACATCATCGAGCAGGTTGTAGATAACACTGTAGTAGCGCAGATCGACATCTTCGTCTTCCGCCAGCTGGCGGGCAGCGCCATCGGCGCGCACGTTGAAGCCGATGACAGCCGCACCGGTGGTAATCGCCAGATTAATGTCGGACTCATTGATACCTCCGACACCGGAGCCGACGACATTGACTTCGACTTCCTCGGTGCCAATGTCGGCCAGGGCCGAGAGAATCGCTTCCAGCGAGCCACGCACATCGGTTTTCACCAGCACCTGCAAGACACCCTTTTCCTTAGCTTCAAAGGTGGCAAACATATTTTCCAGTTTCGAGGCCTGCTGACGGGAAACTTTCTCCTGACGAGCTTTTTCCTGACGCATTTCCGCCAGCTCACGGGCTTTGCGTTCGTCCTCCACCACCAGGAACTCTTCACCTGCTGCCGGTGGCACGTCCAGGCCGAGAATTTCTACCGGAATAGATGGACCGGCTTCCTTAGCCGGGCGGCCAGCTTCATCGGACATCGCACGAATCTTGCCGACACTCTCGCCTGCCAGCACCAGGTCACCCTTGTGCAGGGTGCCGGCCTGAACCAGCGCTGTCGCCAC
>SBGI01000109.1 GCA_006227015.1 Gammaproteobacteria bacterium | reverse complement strand
GGCAGCGCGCAGGGTGCCGGCCAGTTCTTCGCGGGATTGTGGTTCACCGGAAAAGGCGTGGGCCAGTTTCCCCAGCCAGGTTTTTTCCTGTGAGCTACTCGAGTCGTCTTCAGTCATGGAGGTTCAGTTGCTCTTGCAGAGAGTCTCTTGGTATGGAGGTGGAAATCCTAGGCCGACCAGTATGTTGGTTTCAAGTGTTTCCATCACTTCGGCCTCGGTATCATCCAGATGATCGTAACCGATCAGGTGCAGACAGCCGTGCACTATCATGTGTGCCCAGTGCGCTTCAGGTGGCTTGCTCTGCTCTGTGGCCTCGCGTTCCACCACTGGCGCACAGATCACCAGATCGCCGAGTAGTGGCAGATCCAGTTCCTCCGGCAGGTCGGCGGGAAACGATAATACATTGGTGGAGCCTTGCTTGTGGCGAAAGCGCTCATTGAGTTCTCCGCTCTCGCTTTCATCGACAATGCGGACACTCAGTTCCAGAGGTTTGTCCAGTTTGCTGAGGGCCGCCTCTGCCCACCCCTGCATCTGTTCTTGTGTTGGAACCTGTTTGCAAGTGGAGGCATTTTCCATATCCAGGGTCAATTGCGTCACGGGTTGTTGTCGCCGGCTTCCCGCTCGTGGTCATCGTAGGCATCCACGATTTGTTGCACCAGGGGGTGGCGAACCACATCCTTGGAGCCAAAGAAGGTGAAGCTGATATCTTCTACGTCCTTCAGTACTTGGCAGACGTGAAGCAGGCCCGACTGGTTGCGGCGGGGCAGGTCGATCTGGGAGGTGTCGCCGGTGATCACTGCCGTGGAGCCAAAGCCGATGCGGGTAAGGAACATCTTCATCTGCTCCTTGGTGGTGTTTTGGCTCTCGTCGAGAATGATGTAGGAGTTATTCAGGGTAAGGCCTCTCATATAGGCCAGGGGCGCTACTTCGATGACGTTGCGATCTATCAGTTTGGTCACTGTCTCCACGCCAAGCATTTCATACAGGGCGTCGTATAGGGGGCGCAGGTAGGGGTCGACTTTCTGGCTCAGGTCACCGGGCAGGAAGCCCAGTTTCTCTCCGGCTTCCACCGCAGGCCTGACCAGCAGAATGCGCTCTACTTCGTCGCGCAGTAGCGCTTCTACCGCACAGGCCACCGCCAGGTAGGTCTTGCCGGTGCCGGCCGGTCCCACGCCAAAGTTGATGTCGTGGGTCTGAATGGCGCGAACATATTTTTGCTGGCTGGCGCCGCGCGGTTTGACGTTGCCTTTCTTGGTGCGGATGACAGTAAAGCTCTCCACATTTTCTCCATTGGATGCATGCATGCGTGCGGTGTTGGCAGCGGAATTGTCCATAGGTCTCTCTGTGTTGGATTGCTGGATGGCAAGATGCACCTGGTCGGGCGTCAAGTCGCCGTTGCTGGTGGTTTCCTGGTAGAGGTTGTGGAGCAGTTGGCCGGCCACTCGGGCTGAGGTGTTGTCGCCGTACAGGGCAAAGACATTGCCGCGATTGCGAATTTCGATATTCAGTCGCTGTTCTATTTGCTTGAGGTGTTCGTCGAACTGGCCGCAGAGTGTTGCAAGTCGTCGAGTATCGCTGGGCTCGAGAGTGATGGTGTGTGCTGCTGTCAGTTTATTCAAATTTGCCAATAGGCCGCCCTCTGCGGCAGTGACTTGTACTTAGCATATCCCCTTTGGCAGGGCCTGAAAATACTTTTAGTTCGAGTTTATATACAAAAATGCCTGCAATCCTGATTTTTTATATGGCGGAAGGTTATTAGAGAGTTATGCCAGCAGGCCCCGTAAAGAATTTGGCAGGGCTTCGGTAATGGTCAGCTGCACGAACTGGCCGATCAGACCGTGGTCCTGGCTGGGAAAATTCACTACGCGGTTATTTTCTGTGCGCCCCTGCATTTGACCGGGGTCTTTCTTGGATATGCCCGTGACCAGCACAGACTGACAGCTGCCCACCATATTGTCGCTAATCCGCATGGCATTCTGGTTGATACGGTTTTGCAAAATTTGCAGGCGTTGTTTTTTCAGTGCCTCGGGAGTCTCATCCGGAAGGTCTGCGGCGGGCGTGCCGGGGCGGGCGCTGTAAATAAAACTGAAACTGTGGTCAAAGCCAATGTCATTGATCAGCTTCATGGTGTCCTCAAAATCCTTCTCCGTTTCTCCCGGGAAGCCCACAATGAAATCGGATGAGATGCTGATGTCCGGACGGATCTGCCGTAACTTACGAATTTTTGATTTGTATTCAAGGGCGGTGTGGCCACGTTTCATGGCGGCCAGCACGCGGTCGGAACCACTCTGTACCGGCAGGTGCAGATGGCTGACTAGTTCCGGCACCTGGGCATAGACTGCAATCAGGCTGTCGGAGAATTCGACTGGATGAGATGTGGTGAAGCGAATACGGTCGATGCCGTCGATGTCCGCCACATAGGTGATTAGTTCAGCCAGGTCACAGATATGTCCGTCGGGCATTTCGCCACGGTAGGCGTTGACATTCTGGCCCAGTAAATTGATTTCTCTGACACCTTGCTTGGCCAGGTGAGCGACCTCGGCCAGAACATCTTCAGCGGGACGACTGACTTCCTCGCCACGGGTATAGGGCACCACGCAGAAGGTGCAGTATTTTGAGCAGCCTTCCAT
>SBGI01000154.1 GCA_006227015.1 Gammaproteobacteria bacterium | reverse complement strand
CCTTCTACTGCTTAAACACAGTCCGTATTGTATATATTAATCATCGATATGCTAGACTTTTCCGCCTGGCCACAGGCCGCCACACAACACACGGATAAGCAGAATTCTATGGGCAGAGACGGCGCAGACTCAGACTGGCAGAGAGAACACGGCATGGCCTCCTGGGAAGAGGGCCGATATATGCTGGATAACAGTTACACCCCGCCCCAGAAAGCACCCCGCAAAATCGAGCTGCATATTACTGAAGAGGAATTGATCGAGGATCTGGCCAGGGATCTCTTTGTAGATGCTTTCTCTTCCATAGAGCACTATCGCACCCCCAATGGCTACGAAGGTGACGAATTCTCTGACGGTCTGGGCCTCGATAATAAGAGCGAACTGCGCGATAACTGCTACTTGGAATTCAGGTCGTATAAACACGAGGAAACAGAGGTGTCCCTACCGGTGCTATCTCGCGTTCTCAAGCGCACGGGATTACCGATCAAGGACCGAAATGCTGATAACTGGTTTGTCTGGAACAACAAGAGCAAGCGGTTCGAGGCGGCTTACCAACCCTTCTACTGGAGAGAGAGAAAAAGGGGGGCGAAAACATTTGGCATAATCCGCGCACCAGCAAATATTGAGGGATTGCTGCAGGACTCAGCCGCTAACGACCGACTGCTGGCCCGCACCCTAATCACAACCAACCACGGGCAGAAACCTCTCCTGGTGCACCATCGAGACATAAACGCCCTCATCCTCAAAGAACCGGTACCATTTACCTTACCCGGCTTGATTGACGAGGAAGATCTTGATCAGTACGTCCTCGCCTATTACAACAATGCAGGGGAGATTCGCGCGATTCCGCTCCCTGATGCGCTGTATCACAACAGGCATATCGCCACCCGCTCGGGAACCTATCAGCAAGTCCATGATGGGCTGCGCAACCTGTACCGCTATCCCAACCTCCACCGAAATGCCTTCACGATGGCATTAGAGGGAGGCGAGCCAGCACTCACCTATTTCCGGTTGAAACCTGCCGGCACCATCTACGAGCCCGCGATCGAGCAAATCCCAGCGAAGGACCGGACGCGCTACCCCGCCGATGAAATCCTCATCACCACGGGTGGTCACCCCCTGGAGGTAACCCTGGATGACGGGCTATGTCCTGCCTCGCTCACTACCACACCTGGGCTTTATCAATTCGCCAGGCAAACCATCGAGCAGTATGCGTACCTGGTTGGCCCACTGGATGTGCAGCCCGGATAACAGACCCCATAAAAAAACCCGCTTTTCAGCGGGTTTTATCGTCGACTTCGACCACAGGTGGAGGCATTTCTGCCCGCGAATCCCGTGGCTTACCTGAGGGATTTTAATTCATGCCTCCAGGCATTATCAACACTGTCCGTCCAGTGTCGGCACCGTTATAGAAAAAGAAAAGCCACAGCGAAATTTAGAAAAAGATACTCGGTCGTAACGGTTCATATCAGTTCATATCAGTTTGTATGTGTTCAATAGTGAACATATACTAAGCGTAGTGGATACATAGTCCGCATGAGGTGACACGAATGATTAAGAACCAGTCAGAAACAGCGCTCGACAAAGACAAACTCTCAAAAGTGGCCGTGAAGCTGTTTTTTGCCATCGCCGATGAATGGAGCCTGACCGAAAATGAACGCTGCATTCTCGCCGGGGTCAACTCACGCACCACACTACTCAACTGGCGCCGGAAGCTGGATGCAGGACAACCCATCTCCTTATCCCGCGATACACTCGATCGCCTTTCCTATGTGGCCGGTATCTACAAAAACCTGCAGCTGCTGTTCAGTGATCCCGCCCAGTGGAAACAATGGGTGAGAAAACCCAACCGCGAACTATACGGGCAGAGTGCATTGCAAAGAATGCTGGCAGGACAGCTCACGGACCTGGCCGAAGTACGGCGCTACCTCGATAGCTGGCGTGGTGATCAATATGCTTAAAGTCTACCTGGATCAGCCGACCTACCGGCTTGTCTCGAGCGTCTATCCACCCAAAACCCTCTTCGATCATCTACTGGACCCAGAGGAGCTTGAATATGCCTACGCGCTGGAGGGCATGACCAATGACCGCCTGCGTGTTGAAGTCGGTGACATTGCCCTGGTGAGACCTGAGGACAGGTTAGTCGGTGATGGAACCACCCCCATCATGGCCGCATTTACCCATTGTGGAACCGATAGCCGTTTTTGTCTCGGCACCTTTGGCATCTACTATGCTGGCCTATCATTGCAAACCGCGATCGAGGAATCCCGCCACAGTCGCGCACGCTTTCTGTCCGCCACCAATGAAGAGCCCCAAATCGTCACGATGCGATCCTATATCTGCACCGTCAGGGCTGAAATGGTGGACCTGCGGCAAAACGCCAAAGTGCATGATCCGGACGATTGGGAATACGCGCAGATCAAAGGGGCGCAGATGATTCAGAAGGGCGAGATGGGAGCAATCTACAAGTCCGTTCGACATCCAGGGGGTGAATGTATTGCCGCCTTCAGGCCGACCGCACTGGTGCCGCCAGCGGTTCAAAGCAAGCACTATCAATATCACTGGGACGGCAAAAAAATTAGCCATGTTGTAGCCTTTGAAGATGTGGACATAGCGACCGCTTAATCCCAGGGCTCACATCAGTCAAACCGCGACGACCAATCCTTGTCATAGCGCGTAAACGACATTACAGTACCTGCAGGTCTATACGGAGGCCTGCAAGCCGACCGCGCAACAGCGTAGGCAAAGATCGCGACAGATCACCGGTTTTTTCTCTTCTATCTCAGCGAACCTTGTAACCAGGGGCGTGATGAGTCGGCCATTGCATCCCCGTTATGTGGAGCGTTGAGCTATGCCCGTAGATAAAGAACGTCTGAAATTTCCGTCCGGCCGCCCCGTGGCCGCTGCTCGCAAGGACGCCAAGCGTCTTAGCCGCGAACTGAAAATTCCATTGCATGAAGCCCTCAATCGGGTTGCCAGAGAAAACGGCATCAACAAACCATGGGCCGAGGCCATAGGCTCACTGGAGCCACAGACCGAAGGTCATCGTCCACCGAGCCTGGACCCATCCAATGTGCATATCTTTGATTACGAGACGCTACAGGGTGTCCAGAAGGCTATGCGCAGAATCGCCAAGGAAAAGAACAAGCCACTAGAAATGGCGCTCATCGATGCCTGTGCCGAGGGCGGTTTCGCCAACCCAGAACAGATCGCTCGTTATTTTTATGTACCCACTGACATAAAAGAGGTCATGCGGTTGATCGTGGGGCCGATCATGCTCTCCCTGGTTCTTGGCTCGAAAGATGGAGCGGCCAAACTTTTCCTTCAGGGCGGCCCCCTGCCAACAGCGCTGTGCAGAACAAGAGCACAGTCCTCCCATGGCCAAGTGGAGTGGAGCAAGGTCAATACTGTTTGGTGTCTGAAAGAGGGTGCGCATTTCGAGAATGGCGCAGAAACCAAGCCCGGTTGGTGGATCTGTAACCTTGGACCTGAAGAGCCAAGAATTGATCTGACCGCCATCGATGATAATCTGGCCTGGTATATTGAGACGTTCTTTGGCGTGGGATTTACCGGCTCTCCGGTCGATTCCAAGGCCTTTGAGTATGTCCGGAAGTGGGCCATGGCTTATACGGAGATAGCCACCGCCCCGGATACTTGGCATTTCCCGGATTGGGGAAAGCTGGCGTTAGAATGACACCCAAGGTCTACCATGCACGAGCCCGCGTTACAGCGGGCTCTCTCGTCTCCGATAGGGTATCCAATCAGCTGAAAGTCCCGCTCATCAGTCGACCTATCAGGACCAGCGGGGGCATTTGAACGAAAACCTACGGTTTTGACTCCCAGGCCCTCCGCGTAACCGTAGGTTTCCGAATAATCACCCCTTCCCCTCATCTTCAATAAAGTACGTACCATTGGGCAACACATGCTTATAGGGCAATAACGAGATATGGGATAAGGTCTTGTCGTCGATATCCTCCCCCTGCTGCCGGAGCTGCTCAACCACGTCATTTATCTTGATCGTGTTTCAGTACAGAATGGCATTGGATACAAAGCTGAGGCTGCTGGCCTTGTTCATGATTTCCTCATAGTCTCCAGTGGTGAATTCCCCCTGGTCCGCAAAGAATATCCAGCGCGGCAGTTTGTGCCGGTATTCCCCTTTGTTCAGTTGCCGCTGGACGGTTTGGCGCAGGTCTTTGTCAGTCAGGTACCGCAGAATGTATTCGGTCTTGATGATCCGGCCCAGGTTGGTAAAGGCCTTGGTGAGGCGATCGGAGGGTGAACTATTGGTCAACCGTTGAACGATGACGTGTGCTGGCGCAGTTTTCTGCTTCAGAGAAATGACCACCCGCATCATGTATTCCCATTGCTCCTCAATGATCGACAGATCAGCTGTTTTCGTGAGTAAATGGTTGAGGTCACCGTAATCGACGGATTTGTCGATACGGTATAGCTGCTGATCCTTCAGATCCCGAATACGTGGCATAAAGTAGAAGCCGAGCAAATGACAGAGGGCGAAGACGATTTCAGTGTACCCGTGCGTATCGGTGGTGTGCTCTCGGATTTTCAGAATCGTGTTGTTTTCCAGCAGGCCGTCCAGAACATACAGGGCTTCACGAGGGCTACAGGAAATGATCTTGGTGCTGAACACGGAATATTGATCGGATACGTGGGTGTAGATCCCGATGGCTTTTTCATAGTAGCCGTAATAGCGGGGATAGTATGAAGCCAAGAGACTGTCGGCGCGGATTTTAAAGCGTTGCGCATCTGAAGAGGACAATGTACCGGAGCCATACACCGCACTCAACGGCAGCTCATGGTGTTGATTCACAATTTCAGCACTGGCGTTGATCAGGGTTTCTTCGCGAATATAGTATTGCAGGATATGCCTTAGCATATCGACAGTAACGCCATTGACGCTGTTACTCATGGACACGACGCCCAGGTTTGTGGCTTGTGAAATAATGGCAGCCATCAGGCTTTTGTAAAAGTTTTTGGGCCGTGACTGGTGATGCTGGATAGGGACAAAGTGACGACTGTAATGCGTCATTTGATCCACCTCCATCAGCAATTGCTCGATGCGTATGCTGGGCATATGCGCATCGATCACCTTTTGCAGTTGGTTGACTTTATCCGGTACGTCCAGCTTGTCGTCACGCTTGAGTTTCAGCCGGCCATTGTGTATCTCGGCGAAATTATCCAGTCCAAAACGCTTTTGCGCTGCTGACACCGCTTCGTGGAACTGGGTTGAAATGGCGGAACGCACTTCGTGTGGCAAAGGCTGCTGTAGCTCGGTATAGACGGTGTGTTTGGTTTCATCCCAGTTGGGCTCGTTCAAGGTCAGATCCCAGAACGACACATGCTGTTTGCTCTGTGGTAAATACAAATCGCCGGAACGCAAGGCGTCTTTAATTGCCAGCGCCAACCCCATCTCCCAGACATTGCGATTGATATGGCCTGATTGATCTTTAAGGCTGCGACGCAGTTCGCGGGGAATGAACGCAACCGGTGCATTCTCCGGCAGTTTTTTCAGATCGCCGGCATCCAACTGCCGGACGAACTGGATGGCTTTTATCAGTGGTCCGGAACCTTTCGCCACTTCAAAAGGTAACTGGATAAACTCGGAAAAATACTTTCGCAAACTGGGATAACGGGTCAACAACAAATCGCAGTAGCCGCGTTCCTCCAGGCGTTTAAAAATGTGCAGGTCGTCAATGGAGGCGAGCAGGTGTTTCTGGTCAATGCGTTGCCACAAGTCCTTCTTGTACAGCGGCTGTTCATCCGGCCATTCCAGCAAAACATGCGTGGTATCAAGCACAGCATCGATGGCTTTCTTTTGGCGCTTGCGAAATTCCTTGTGTTTTTTGTCATGGCTGTTTTTAGTTTGCCGGCATAGCTCTGTCATGTACTGATCGTGCATTTTGACCAGGTGATCAAGCAGGATCTTGCGGGATTCCAACAGGAAGCAAACCATCAATGCATAGCGCTTATGGTCCTTGAAGCGTTTCATGTCCTTGGCACTGTAGCGCTTGGTCAGTCGGTACAGGTAGTGGAGAAAAGCAGTATCAATGACCTTTTCTTCAAATTCATTAATGCCGGTGGCCACCAGATTGTCATAGCGCTCCAAGTAGCGTTTCAGTGACGAGATTTTTGCAGCCGGTGGATACTCTTTGAGTTGGTTGAAGTAGGTTCGCTGATTGCCGTCAGTGGTTTGCAAAAGGTCGTCTATGGCGCGGCGCAATTCCGGGGACATCTGATCAAACACTTGCTCAAAGAGTTGAGAGTGCACCTGGTTGCAAATGCGAATAATCTGCCGCTCGATGGTCGTGGGTCCGGGCAACACAGTACGTTTCAACAACAGGTAGCGTTCTGCCCGGTGAAAAAGCTCATCCGGCAGCATTCCTTGACGGGCATGTTCCTCTATCCAGCGATCTAGGTCGGCTTCCACTTTTTCATCAAACCGTTGAAAGCCCAGATACTTGAGGATGTTATTTCGGTGCTCCAATAGTGTCGCTTCCCGTTCGGGTACGTCCACGGTCAGCGTGGGCGGGAGGTCGAGTTGACTGCTCAGATAGCTGATTACCCGGGGCGAGAGGTCATGAAGCTGGTTGAGAAAGCGGCCATAGAGGCGCATGGCACAGAGTTGGATGGCAAATCCCAGGCGGTACTGCCTACGGTACTTGTTGACCTCCTGGCAATCGCGTCGACTCAGCGTCCAATCGCGAACCATTTCTTCGTCGGAGAATCGTTGAGGCAGCATTAACGGTTGGTATCGCTGCTGGTTGGTTAAGAACTGCTCTTTGGCTGTCATGGGGTCTCACTTGGGTTCAGTTACGCCAACTACTCCTATAGCGTTGTTTTTATTGATGTTTTTATATTCGTGAGTCGCCATTGTCGTATCTAACAATCAGACGGCATTGTAATCACGAATAGACGATAATAAAATAACGATTAGACGTATTTCAACCATCAATTAGCCGAGCGCTCGTTTTATGTACCCACGTTACTCTGAATACAACGTCAAAGAAGCGCTGAGCGACACCCCGGTGGTCTTTGTCATGGGGCCTCGCCAGGTGGGTAAAACCACTCTGGTGAAGGCGCTGATTCGGGAAATGGGCGCTGAAAACTGGGAATACATCACCCTGGACGACCAGGCCCAATTCGAGATTGCCCAGGCTGATCCCGTCGGGTTCATTCGCAATCTGCCGCCGAAGCGAATTGCGCTTGACGAGGTGCAGCGCCTGCCTGAACTGTTCGTCTCCATCAAGCAGGCTGTGGATGAACAACGCACGGCCGGTCGCTTTCTTCTGACGGGTTCCGCCAATGCCTTGTTATTGCCCCGGCTATCAGATTCCCTGGCCGGCCGAATGGAGTCGGTTCGCCTGACAACGCTTTCCGAATGCGAGATCCACGGACGCCCCCCCAGCTTTTTAAGCAAACTACTGAACCAGGAAGCGCCTTCGGCTCAGGACATTCGTGTGCGGGATCATCTACTGCAACGGTTGATTACGGGGTGTTTCCCCGAGCCTCTGCAACGTGCCAATGAGCGGCGAAGCACCGCTTGGTATCAACAGTACGTCAGTACATTGATCCAGCGGGATATCCGCGATCTGACCCATATCGATCACCCCGATTTGATGGCCAAGTTACTCAAACTCACCGCCTTTTATGCGGGGAAACTGGTTAACCTGACCGAACTGGGCGCTAAACTTGGGCTGGATCGACTGACCATCAAAAAATACATGGCGTTGTTGGAGCAGTTGTTTCTGGTGGAACAGCTGCCGGCCTGGCATTCCAACGAATATAAGCGCCTGGTGAAAACACCCAAACTGCACTCGGTCGATACCGGCATGATGTGCGCCGTGCGGGGCCTCAATCGGGAGCGCCTGCTGAAACAGCCAGGTGATTTTGGGTTGGTGCTGGAATCCTTCGTCTACAACGAATTGCGCAAACAGGCGGTGTGGATCGAGGAGCCCTTGAACTTCTACCACTACCGTGACAAGGACAAGGTGGAGGTCGATGTGATCATTGAAAACGCCATGGGCGATTGTTTTGCCATTGAAGTCAAAGCGGCGGCAACCTTGAGCACGAAAGATTTTACCGGCTTGAAACGCTTTCAAAGTGTGGCCGGCAAGCGCTTTAAAATCGGTGTCCTGCTCTACGATGGCGATCATACGACGGCTTTTGGTGACAATCTCTTTGCTGTCCCGCTGGGAGCGCTCTGGTCATGAACGAAAACCACACCATTGGCCAGCTGGCCAAGACAGCAGGTGTCAACGTCGAAACCATCCGCTACTACGAACGCCGTGGTTTGATCCGTCAACCACCCAAACCCGCAGAGGGATACCGTACCTACCCAAACGCAACCTTGGCGCGGATTTTATTCATCAAACGCGCCCAGGAACTGGGTTTTACGCTGGAGGAGATCAACAACCTGCTGTCATTGGGCGAGTCGCATTGCTCGGAAGTCCAGGAGCTGGCCGAAGCAAAGCTGGCCAGCGTGCGTGAAAAAATTAACGATCTACACCGCCTGCAACAGGTGTTGGAAGAGCTCGTCACACAGTGCCGGACCAATCCTGACAATGCGGCATGTCCTATTGTTGAATCCCTCCAACCTGATCCTCGTCAATAAAAGGCATTGGACTTGACTCCGTACCTTGGTACGGGACTTACACTGATTTCACTAGGTCAATAAAGAGGAGTCGGCGATGGCAGGAAAAGAGTCATTCACCAACACAAGGCTACCTATCATCGGTGGCATTACCGCTGCCACCGTCGCCAGCCTGTGTTGTGTTGGGCCTTTTGTGCTCCTGTCACTGGGTATCAGCGGGGCCTGGATCGGTAACCTGACTGTATTGGAGCCCTACCGTCCCGTATTCATCATGCTTGTTATGTTGTTGCTCGGTTGGGCTGGCTGGCAGGTTTATCGACCGGTCGATACCTGTGAACCGGGAACCGTCTGCGCTGTGCCGCAAACTCGGAAACGGCGGCAAATGGTTTTCTGGATCGCAGTAATGGTAGCGCTGGTTCTTGTTACCAGTGCCTACTGGATTCCTCTGTTCGCATGAACATTCTGGAGCTAACTATGCAGAAAATCATTCTCAGTCTCGCATTGACCATCGCCAGCTTCTCGGCCTGGGCCACGCCACAAACCATCACACTGGATCTGCCAACTATGAATTGTGCCATGTGCCCGATCACGGTCAAAAAGGCACTCACCAAGGTCCAAGGCGTGACAAAAGCCGAGGTCAGTTATGAGCATAAGCAAGCCGTAGTAACCTTTGAGGATTCCCTGACCAACGCTGACAGATTGGTCGAAGCGACCACCCATGCCGGTTATCCATCGACCATCGTGAAAAAGGAAACACCATGATGCCAGAGGTGATTTTGCAGTCAGTGCTGACTTGTCCCGAATGCGGCCATAAAAAAACAGAATCCATGCCCGCCGACGCGTGTCAGTGGTTCTACGAGTGTGAGCAGTGCCATGTTTTATTGAAGCCGAAGCTCGGTGACTGCTGTGTCTACTGTTCCTATGGCTCGGTACCATGCCCGCCGATACAGTTGTCACAGGGCAATAAAGACACAGGAACCTGTTGCGGCGGTTAAGTGGACCTCGCAAATCTGCATGTCACTCACCCGGTTAAGTCGATGATTTTCCAGTATCAATCCACCTTCAATGATCTCTGTAAGATAAAGGAGCGAGCCTTGGTAAGGCCTCTCTATCAAAACGGTTTCCAACCGACTGTAATTTTTACTTCTCTTGACTCTATAGCGGCTATAGGGTTTACAATTGCGATCAATAATCATTAGCGATTCATGAATAAGAGAACACCGAGATGTTTGATTGCAGATTGCAACGCCTGAAACGAGCCACCCTTCATGCCATCATATTTCTGATGCTGCCACTTTCTCTATCTGCCGGGGCGAATGAAGCTGAGATCCCAGACAACGTTACTCAACTCCGGCAACTGGCACAGCTCGCTGAATACATAGGCGTTGATTATGCCGAAGCGGTGAAAAACGGTCAGGTAATTAATGACAATGAATATCAGGAGATGGTGGAGTTTTCACAACTGATTGTTAGCAAGAGCTCGCTGGCCGCCACTGCTGATGCAGAGTCACTCGCAGTGCAAGCAATGGCATTGCAGAGGGCCATCCATGATAAGAAAGGTGTTGATGAGATCCGTCAAATGAGTGCCAGCCTACGCGGCACATTGTTGGGATTGATGCCACATTTATCCCTGCCGGAACGGATATTACCTCAAGAAAAAATCCGGCCGGTATTTGAGACTAACTGCGGATCTTGCCATGGAGTATCTGGTCAAGGTGACGGAGTGCTGGTAGCACAACTCGATCCCGCACCCACGGACTTTACCGATAAAGAGCGGGCATTAAATCGATCAATTTTGGGTTTATACGACGCCATTACCAATGGCATTGACGACACCGCCATGCCATCTTTTCAACAACTAACGGAGCAAGAGCGTTGGTCAATGGCATTCTATGTCGGTGGACTCGCTTTTCAATCCAGCGAACCTACTCACAATGATTTGAATATTACCAAACTACAGCTGATTAATCACAACCCACTGCAACTGGCAGCAGCACGCCCTGATATAACCCTACAAGCTTTGGAGAGTTTACGCGCTAACCCCTCTGCATTATTCAAGGCATCCCAAGATCCCTTGGCAATCACATGGAATCGACTTCAAGCCGCCCAAAAAGCGCATCAGAAGGGAGATTTTTCAACCGCAAGTGAACTCGCCGTCAGTGCTTATCTGGACGGTTTTGAACTGATTGAAAACAGCCTCGATGCGCATGACAAAGCACTGCGCCAATCCATCGAGTCCAACATGATGGCACTACGACAATTGACCAGCCGCCCCGACGTAAACGGAGAATTGGGTGCGCTAATGGCGGAGACGCGGCATTTGTTGGATGACGCACAACGTTTGTTATCAGAGTCCACCTTGTCCGAAGGAACCTTATTCACTGCTAGTCTGGTCATATTGTTGCGCGAAGGCCTGGAGGCATTGCTGGTTATCATTGCCTTAACGACGGTTTTGATAAGAACCGGGCGTCGGGATGCGCTTAAATATGTCCACATAGGCTGGATTGCGGCATTACTTGCCGGTGGTGCCACCTGGATCGCCGCTCAATCGTTGATCACGATCAGTGGTGCCAATCGTGAAATCATGGAGGGAATTGCCGCTTTATTGGCCGCGTTGGTACTGCTCTATGTTGGGATCTGGATGCATAGCAAAACCCAGGCTGCACAATGGCAAGCCTACATTCAGCAACATGTCGATACCCAACTTAAGTCTGGCACCTTGTGGGGACTGGTGGCGTTGGCCTTTGTGGCGGTTTACCGGGAGGTGTTTGAAACCGTATTATTTTATCAATCGCTGTTAACGCAGGCGGTATCAACCCAATATTCTTCTGTTGGTGGTGGCTTTGCGCTCGGTTTGTTGCTGTTAGCCATATTGGCGTGGGTGTTGATTCGCTTTTCCGTCAAGCTGCCGATCGCCAAATTCTTTTCAGCCACCACCTACTTGCTGCTAGCGCTGGCATTTGTCCTGATGGGCAAAGCTGTGTCGGCATTACAGGAGGCGGCCATCATCGGTATGACGTCATTACCTGTGAGTTTTGAGATTGACTGGATTGGCGTCAAATCTACCTGGCAAGGCGTGCTTGCGCAACTTTCGGTACTTCTGGTTTACCTGGTATTTTTAATACTATCCAAATCAAAACGCGCAACATCACAGCCGATAACACAGGCGTCCGATTTCAAGCGCGTAAGTGTTACCGCTTCTGATGCTGATTAGTGGTTAACGTTTGCAAGATGCCGCACTGTTCGATCGTCCTTTCACTGGAGCAGCTGCGGCGAAGTACTTTCAAATGCTCGCGCAGCTGAACCAGCTCCTGAATGCGCGTTTCCACTTGTTGAATGTGCGTATCCATCATGCGATTGACTTGATCACATTGCGCACCCGGTGAGCGTTTTAATGTGAGTAGCTGGCGGATCTCGGACAAACTGAGATCCAGGTTACGGCAGAGCTTGATAAATAGCAGCTGTTCGACAGCAGCTTCATCGTAAAGTCGAAAATTGCCGTCACTACGCTGTGTCGTGCACAGCAACTGTTCTTTTTCATAGTAACGGATAGTTTGCACCGAGCAATCCGTCTTTTTTGCCAGCTCGCCAATCTTCATTTATTCAATCTCTGTGCTTGACTCTATAGTAACTATAGAGTTTAAACTGCCCACCTTGGATAGAACAAGGGTTTTTTATGACGACCACATGCGGTGGCAATTGCCAAAATAACGCGACGGAGAACACTCCCCAAATTGCCGAAGTACACGACGCTTCTCATGGCGGCTTTGTTAGTGAGTATCATGTCCCCAAGATGGACTGTCCTTCAGAGGAAGGCATGATCCGTATGGCGTTGGACAGTGTGCAACCTAAAGTCACATTGGAATTCGATACCCCCAAGCGCAAGGTGAGTGTCTACCATGGTGATAACGCTGACCTTATTGAAAAAAGAATGCAATCAGTCGGTCTGGGCGCGAGACTTGTCAGTACAATGCCCGTCGCCAGCGAGTCCATCGCCCGTGCACAGGCGTCTGCAAAACAGGAGGCAGAAAGAGAATCTGGCATTCTCAAGTGGCTACTGGCAATCAATGGCATCATGTTTGTCATTGAAATCACTGTCGGCTGGTGGGCGCAATCCACTGGTTTGATTGCGGACTCCCTGGATATGTTCGCTGATGCCGCCGTCTACGGCGTGGCGCTGTATGCCGTAGGGCACAGTGTGCGGATGAAGTTGCGTGCAGCCCATTTTTCCGGTTGGCTTCAGATCATTCTCGCCTTGGGCGCTTTGGGCGAGGTGGTAAGGCGATTGGTATTGGGTAGTGAACCGGTTTCCACTTTGATGATGAGCTTCGGGCTTGTTGCCCTGGCGGCCAATGTGACCTGTCTGCTGTTGATTGCCAAAAGCCGGGATAGCGGCGCCCATATGAAAGCCAGCTGGATTTTCTCCGCCAATGACGTGATTGCCAATCTAGGGGTGATCCTTGCCGGTGGATTGGTGGCCTGGACGGGCTCACGTTATCCAGACTTGGTGATTGGCCTTATCATCGGTTTGATTGTGTTGAATGGTGCGCGCCGTATCTTGCAGCTCAAGTCCTGAGCCGAGCACAATATGAACAACAAGCAATGGTCTTTTTTTGATAACTCGCCAATAAAAATCCTCGACCTGGCTCGCTTTGATAAGCGGATAACAGGTAAACGAAAGGCGCTGGGACAATCGGGGATTGAATCCGTAATCAAGGGTGGACTGCTTCGCAGTTTATTCCATTTCATTGGGGTTATGTTCGGTTTATGAGTCGAAAAGCACTGTCTTATCTGCTGTTACTCTTGATTGCACTGCAATCAGTGACAGCTATGGCTGACGTGCATCCCCTTGATTATTCGGATACAGCCCCTTATTCCTCTGATTTCATCGATGGCTCATCATCGGGAGTACTGGATAGCTCGACCGCTACTGATCCCACTGATCAGAATATGTCCGCTGACTGCCTGTTTCATTGCCATCACCATGGCTGCCATTGCCATGTCTATTTATCCGGTAACCTGACTCACTCAAACTTTTTGCACAAACTTTCGTTGCACAACGACTATCATGCCATCATCCCCGAGGCCCCATCCTCGTCGCTGTACCGCCCTCCAATCGCCTGATTTTACTGATTAAGTTTTTCCTGTGTTGCCGTTATCGCTGCAATGCGCGGTTTGAATTATCTTAAATAAGTAGGATCTACCACATGTTACCAATACGTTCTGCGCCTGGTTCTGGCGCATGGGAGCGGCGGAATATCAGAAACCGCTGCATTCTGTTCAGTTTACTATTTTTTATTTTTTCTTCGGGGCTTAATGCGGCTCCTGGTGACCTAACAATCACGCTGACCAATGCAGTGCAGCGTTCCTTGTCGCAAAACCCTTCTCTAAACATTTTTCCCTACCGCTATGCCGCCCTTCAAGGTCAGGCAGAAACGGCCCGGTTACGGCCGGCGTATGAGCTGGGTTTTGATGCTGAAAATGTTGGTGGCACTGGGGATTTCAGCGGCGCAGATAGTGCTGAGCTAACCATTGCGCTGTCTTCAGTCATCGAAATGGGGGATAAGCGCGCGGCACGGCAAGGCGTGGTATCCCACAGTCGGTCGGTGCTCAATGCCAGCCGACAGGTGGAATCCCTGGCCTTATT
>SBGI01000023.1 GCA_006227015.1 Gammaproteobacteria bacterium | reverse complement strand
TCGATCAGGATAAAACCCGGCTCGGCATAGTCGTAGGTGGAACTCATGATCACATTCCACAGCTGACGCGCTTTCACTGTGCGATAGATTCGGCACGCCACCAGGCCCTCGTCGTTGGCAACGTAACCTTCGGTGGTTGGGAACTCGCGCCAGACAATAGTTTCATCGGCAGGGTCGATCGTGCCCTGCTCCACTTCTTTCGGAGAAATCGGGAAACAGAGTGACCACTCATCATCCGCTTTCACCGCTTCCATAAATTCCTCGGTCACCAGCAGTGACAGGTTGAACTGGCGCAGGCGCCCGTCCTCGCGTTTGGCGCGAATAAAGTCCACCACATCCGGGTGACTGACATCAAAGGTCGCCATTTGTGCACCGCGGCGGCCACCGGCGGAGGAAACGGTAAAACACATCTTGTCGAAGATATCCATAAAGGACAGAGGCCCGGAGGTATAGGCTCCGGCACCGGACACATAGGCCCCTTTGGGGCGCAGTGTTGAGAATTCATAGCCGATACCGCAACCGGCTTTCAGGGTCAGCCCCGCCTCGAGATTTTTTTCCAGAATATCCAGCATGGAATCCTGGATCGTACCGGACACGGTGCAGTTGATCGTGGAGGTGGCGGGCTTGTGCTCCAGGGCACCGGCATTGGAGATGATACGGCCAGCGGGGATAGCGCCATTGCGCAGCGCCCAAAGAAAACGTTCGTACCAGTGATCCTGTTTTGCCGGCTCCTCTACCTCGGACAGTGCTCGGGCAACCCGGCTGTAGGTGGCATCGATGGTTTCATCGACGGGATTACCACTTTTGTCCTTGAGGCGGTATTTTTTATCCCAGATATCTTCTGAGGCTGGCTGGAGTTTGATTTCGATGGGGGAAGGCTCGTCTGCGGTTTTGAGGGCTTCTATCGACATGGCTGTGCTTTTTTCCTTGTGCAGTATGTGACTTGAGCAATCTTTGAAGGTCCTGCAGAGGAAGAGTGTTACTGCAACTTCCCCTTAATTTACCGGTTCCAGACATTCTTTGGATGTCTTGTGACAATCCGGTAAATAGTTGCTGAACTGCACCGAGTATACAACATCTAGTGCTGTTGGCCAGACTAACCACTATAGGTAGTAGTTTCTAAAAATCGCCCTGATATTCCACCTCATTGCTAGCGGCCACTCAGCCGCCAGCCCGCCGCAGGCAACGGTCTTTGGGAAAGGCAGGAAATCTGCCACGAAAAAAACTGTTGCCGGGCTCAGCCAGGAGTGACCAAAGTTGCCGAAACTGGTCAAAAAAAGCAGGAAAAAGTTTGCACCCTCCCCCTTCCTTGGCAAATGGAACCTCATCACCCATAATGCCCACCACATCGAAAACTCATTTCCAGCAGAAGGAATCCACATGAATATCACTGAAAACGCCGTCGTGCTCTTTCACTACACACTCACCGACGAGGAAGGCGTTCAGCTGGATTCGTCTGCCGACGATGCGCCCCTGGCCTACATTCACGGCCATAAAAATATTATTCCCGGCCTCGAACAGGCCATGGAAGGAAAGACCGAAGGCGACGCCATGAAAGTAACGGTACCCGCCGCTGACGCTTACGGCGAGTATCAGGACCACCTGGTACAGCAAGTGCCGCGCGAAGCTTTCCAGGGTATCGACGAAGTAAATCCGGGTATGCGCTTTGAAGCACAAACCCCTTCCGGCCCGGTATCCGTTGTTGTCACTGAAGCCAATGACGAGACTGTCACCGTTGATGGCAACCACCCGCTAGCGGGCAAAGATCTGACCTTTGACGTCAAGATTGAAACCGTCCGCGAAGCCAGCGAAGAAGAACTGGCCCATGGCCATGTTCACGGCGCAGGCGGACACGAACACTGATCCCCATCCATGCGACCAAAAAGGCCAGCTAAACAGCTGGCCTTTTTTATTGTCCCTGTCTGACGCAGCATTACTGCTGCTTCGGCTACCTCACCAACTCCGCCACCAGGTCGTATTCTTCTGCCTCGGTCACCTTGGCCTTCACCAGGTCACCGGGTTTCAGATCAAACTCGCCATCCAGGAATACATTGCCGTCAATCTCAGGCGCATCGGCGCTGGAACGACCAATGGCGCCTTCTGAATCAATCTCGTCAATCAATACCTCGATGGTGCTGCCGATCTTGCGTTGTAAACGCTCTGCGCTGATGACCTGCTGGGTTTCCATAAAGCGCTCCCAGCGCTCTTGCTTCACCTCTTCCGGCACAGCACCGGGAAGCTCGTTGGCCGGAGCACCCTCCACCGCTTCGTATTTGAAGCAACCAACGCGGTCGAGCTGAGCTTCCTGCAACCAGTCCAGCAGGTACTGGAACTGTGCCTCGGTCTCACCGGGGAAACCGACAATAAAGGTACTGCGCAACGTCAAGTCGGGACAGATTTCCCGCCAGCGGCGAATCCGCTCCAATACCTTTTCTTCGTTAGCCGGGCGTTTCATGGCCTTCAACACGTCCGGGTGGGCGTGCTGAAAGGGAATATCCAGGTAAGGAAGGATCTTGCCCTCCGCCATCAGCGGCAACACGTTGTCCACATGGGGGTAGGGGTAGATATAGTGCAATCGCACCCAAACCCCTAACTCGCCCAGTGCTTCACACAACTGCTGCATATGGGTCTTTACCGGCTTGCCCTGCCAGAAACCGGTAC
>SBGI01000127.1 GCA_006227015.1 Gammaproteobacteria bacterium | reverse complement strand
GACCAGTGGCTTGGTACTGTGTAATGACGGGCATCGGTGTGGTGACCGGCTCTGCCGCTGCCACCTGCTCTTCCGCTCCAGTGTTCACCTTCTCAGGGTCTGCTGGTTGCCCAGGTAAAACCCGACCCTCTTGAGCAACCGGGGCAACGACATCAACTGGCAGGGCTTCCCGAGGGACAACATCAGGCTTTGTTGCCAGCGGCGGGCTTACAGCAGGCTGATGCCCCCTCTGTCCGGCCAGCCACCAGCCGGCAGCGGAGGCCAGCAGTATCAGGACTACCAGTAACCACAGCAGTGGACTCCTGCCGGAACGCCCGCCAGCGGTCCCATCGGCCGCATGCACTGTCATGATATCCGGCACCCGCTGCTCATCGCGGCTGCGTTGGGACTCCTTGAGCGCTTCCAGGATATATGACATGAATTATTCCCTTGCGGATGCAGTCAGCCGCGGCATTCCGGCACGCGAGGCATTATTGAGTGCGATGATAGTTCGTGGGCCAACCACGCCGTCAGGGATTAGACCGTGACTGAGCTGAAACAGTTTAACCTGCTGTTCAACCCGATGGTCAAATTCCTGCGGCAGGTTGTCTACTGGCATTGTGTCACCCAATTGTTGCAACAACCAGACAACCGCCGTTCCGTCACTCCCCCTAGCCAGGGGACGCTGGTAACCCGGCGGCAACTGCCAAAGCAGTTGGTACTCCCCATACCACCAGCGGGACAACGCCTGAAGGGGGATGTGCTTGAGCTCACCGCCCAACACCAGGGTTGCATCAGTGTCGCTCAGGCCAATCAATGCCGCCGGATAGGCCTTGCCCGCGCCATCGTATAGCGTCAGTAACACCGGGCGATCCAGTTGCCAGAGGGTTTCCAACGTGCCATGTCCAGCCAGACAGGCCAACTGCCTTCCCAAAGCGAATTCGCAGGGCTGTTCCCCAGCTCTGGGGAGATACTCGATTTCCCAGCGGTGAAATAATGCATTGAATGCGGACAGTGTCAGCGCATCACCGGACAGTGACTCAGGAAAATTGAAAGGGGCATTCGAGACAGAGACGACGGCGTCGCTCTGGGCCGCTTCTGCCGCAACTCTAGTTTCCTCTGTGGCGTCAGCCTGGACGTCTTCCATGTTGTCGACCGACTCTGGTACAGATGGAGTTCCCACCAACCCAGGCTCAGCAGTCGACTCATTCAACATATCCTGTATGGTGACATCCATCGGCCTATCTTCTTCGGTCGGAATCACGCCCTCAGCCTCTCCTGAACTAGCAGCATTCCCCGAAATATCAGTGGTGCCGAAAGACAGCATTTCCTCTGGGGCATCATCCTGTCCCGCTTCAACCTGGACTACTGCTGGAACTGCCTGGTTATCCGTCGGCGTTCTCATCTCTGATAGCAGGCGGTCAACGGGAATCAGATCGCGGAAAAAATACGCAGCAAAGAAGGCGGCGCCCACGAGCAGAACCACCAGCGCCAATCCCAGGCCAGTAACGGGCATAGACGAACTGCTATGGAGTCGACGGACCAATACCTCTGCCGCGGCATCATCCACCACCTGCAGCTCGACCCGGTGACCTTTACTGGTATAAGTGCCCAATAGCGCGCGATCACAAATGATATTAATCAACCGGGGCACACCGCCGGTGTACTTCCACAGTTGCTTGAGGCTGTCCTGGCTGAACAGTTCCCGTTTCGCTCCCGCCACTTTCAGGCGGTGGCGGACATAAGCTGCGACTTCTGACTTGCTCAGTGGACCCAGGTGATAGCGTGCGGTAATCCGTTGCGCCATCTGCTGCATTTCCGGCAGGGCGATTTTGTCCCGCAACTCCGGCTGGCCCACCAGCATGATCTGCAATAATTTCTTTTCGCGGGTTTCGAGATTGGTCAACAACCGCAGGTGCTCAATCATTTCGGTGCTGAGATTCTGGGCCTCATCCACCATCAAGACCGTATTCCTCCCTCTGCCGTGGGCGTCGAGCAGGTAGCGGTGTATCAGATCGATGTAATGTTTGAGGCTGGTATCGTTGTCGGCATATGGAATACCCAGTTCATCGCAAATAGTGGCGAGGAACTCCCAGGGCGCCAGTTTGGGGTTGAGGATATAGGCCACATCGGAATTATCGGGCAACTGTTCCAACAGACACTGGCAGACCGTTGTTTTACCCGCGCCGATTTCTCCGGTCAGCAATACGAAACCGCCATTGCTGCTCACTCCGTATAACAAGTGGGCCAGCGCCTCCCGATGATTCTGGGTCAGGTATAAATAGCGCGGGTCCGGGGAGATGGAGAACGGCGCTTCCTGAAGTTCGAAGTAGGCTTCGTAGTACATGGCAGATCCCTAGGCCCTTAAGTCTAGCCCGTTGCGGATGGGGCGCATAGTCACCCGAATTGATTTCGCGGAGGATGATGAGTGTTGCCAGAAATCCGGCTGGAGACAGCGCGCAAACGAATTGAGATGTCAACGGCTTAACCACCGGACAAATCCTGAGGATAGGCCATTAATCCCGCCACGATAATGGGTCTCGATATAGGCAGCCACATCGGGAGTGTCGCACTTGTGTGCAGCCAGGTAATTGAAAAACGCCTCCGAGAAATCGCTGTTTTCCGGCTGCAACAAATAAGTCGTTAATAATTGGGAAAAAGGATAATAAAGGATTCGCTCCCG
>SBGI01000289.1 GCA_006227015.1 Gammaproteobacteria bacterium | reverse complement strand
AGTGGTTTCAAATATCACGGTCGTGTAAAGGCTCTGGCGGATGCCGCCCGTGAAGCCGGACTGGAATTCTAAAGGTTTACCGTTATGTCGAGAGATCAGAAAGATACAGCAGCCGCGGATGAAGGCCTCCAGGAAAAACTGGTACAGGTCAACCGTGTTGCCAAAACTGTAAAAGGTGGGCGTATTTTTGCCTTTACTGCACTGACTGTAGTTGGTGATGGCAATGGCAAGGTTGGCTTCGGTCGCGGTAAAGCCCGCGAAGTGCCCCAGGCTATCCAAAAGGCTATGGAGTCCGCCCGTCGCAACATGATCCAGGTTGACCTGAAGGGTACAACCATCCAGTACCCGACAAAAGCCAATCACGGTGCATCGAAGGTTTATATGCAGCCGGCTTCTGATGGTACAGGTGTTATTGCTGGTGGTGCGATGCGTGCTGTGCTTGAGATCGCAGGCGTGCAAAACGTATTGGCCAAATGTTATGGCTCTACTAACCCGGTGAACGTTGTGCGTGCAACTTTTAAGGCACTGAAAAACATGCGCTCTCCGGAAGAAGTTGCTGCTAAGCGCGGCAAGAGCGTAGAAGAAATTCTGAATTAAGCGTGCGGCTGACGCCGGGCGAAGTACAACGGAAGCTTTACCATGTCGAACGTTAAAAAAATTAAGGTTACTCAGGTGCGTAGCATCCATGGCCGTCTTGCAGCGCACAAAGCCTGTGTTGCCGGACTTGGTCTGCGTCGCATAAACCACACTGTGGAAGTAGAAGATACCCCCTCAGTGCGTGGCATGATTAATAAAGTGAACTATCTGGTTAAGGTTGAGGGAGAGTAAAAATGCGTCTGAATACGCTGAGTCCCGCACCGGGCAGAATTAAAGAAGGCAAGCGCGTTGGTCGTGGTATCGGTAGCGGCTTGGGCAAAACTGGTGGTCGTGGGCACAAAGGTCAAAAGTCCCGCTCCGGTGGACGTGTGCGTCCAGGTTTTGAAGGCGGTCAAATGCCTTTGCAAAAACGCCTGCCCAAGTACGGCTTCACTTCTCGTATTTCTCGCGTTACTGCAGAAATTCGTTTGAGTGAGCTGAACAAGGTTGCCGGTGAGACTGTTGATATCGCGTCGCTACGCGAAGCCGGTGTGATTAATGGTTCCATTGAGCGTGCGAAAGTGTTCCTTTCCGGTGAAGTGAATAAAGCTGTCACTGTTAAAGGTCTGCGTGTGACCAAAGGTGCCAAAGCTGCGATTGAAGCGGCTGGTGGCAAGGTAGAAGAGTAACGCCTGATGGCTAAACCCGGGAATATGCCGCAGGGCAACATAAAAGGTTTGGGCGAGCTGTGGGCTCGCCTTCGCTTTTTATTCATTGCTCTGGTGATTTACCGAATTGGTACCCATATCCCTGTTCCTGGGATCGATCCTGATCGCCTGGCGGATATGTTCAACCAGAATCAGGGTACCATCATCGGCCTGTTCAACATGTTTTCCGGTGGTGCACTGGAGCGCATGAGTATTCTCGCTTTGGGGATCATGCCGTACATTTCTGCGTCGATCATCATGCAGCTGTTGACCGCAGTAACGCCGTCTCTGGAGCAGTTAAAGAAAGAAGGCGATGCCGGTCGTCGCAAAATCAACCAGTACACCCGCTACGGCACTGTGCTGTTGGCGACTGTACAGGCAATTGGTATGTCTGTAGGTTTGGCTGGTCAGGGTTTGGCGTTTACCGCTGATTTCAGCTTCTACTTTATCGCCGTTGTCTCACTGGTGACCGGTGCCGTCTTTATGATGTGGCTTGGAGAGCAGATTACTGAACGCGGTGTAGGTAATGGTATTTCAATGCTGATTTTTGCTGGCATCGTTGCCGGCATACCCTCAGCGATTGGGCAGGCATTTGAGTCTTCCCGCCAGGGAGATCTGCATATTCTGGCATTGCTGTTTGTGGCATTGCTTGCAATCGCCGTTGTCTACTTTGTTGTCTTTGTCGAGCGGGGACAACGTCGGGTGACTGTTAATTACGCACAGCGCCAGCCAGGCCGTGGCCCGGCTCAGACCAGCCACTTGCCCTTGAAGGTCAACATGGCAGGTGTTATTCCGGCCATTTTCGCTAGCAGCATTCTGCTGTTCCCGGCATCCATTGCCCAGTGGTTTGGACAAGGTGCTGACAGCCCGGACTGGCTGCAGGACGTGGCATTGTTTATCGGCCCCGGCCAGCCATTGAACGTGCTGCTGTTTGCTGGCCTGATTATTTTCTTCTGCTTTTTCTATTCGGCGTTGATGTTCAACCCTCGTGAAATGGCAGATAACCTGAAACGTGGCGGAGCGTTCCTACCCGGAATTCGCCCCGGTGAGCAAACGGCCAAATACATTGATGGTGTGATGACCCGCCTGACACTTGTGGGTGGTTTGTACATGACAGCTGTCTGTTTGCTGCCACAGTTTTTGAATATCTATTTCAACGTGCCATTTTATCTTGGTGGTACGTCTCTGCTAATCGCAGTAGTTGTAACCATGGATTTCATGGCCCAGGTGCAATCTCATTTGATGTCCCATCAGTATGAATCACTGATGAAGAAATCAAATTTGAAAGGTTATGGCAGTGGAATTCGCTAGTAGAAGTTGAGGTGACGAAATGAAAGTACGTGCTTCTGTAAAAAAAATGTGCCGCAACTGTAAAGTCGTGAAGC
>SBGI01000010.1 GCA_006227015.1 Gammaproteobacteria bacterium | reverse complement strand
TCAGCACATCAAGCGCTACATCGAAGAAGAGTTAACCAACGAAGAAGACAGCCGTGAGTTTTAAACCTCACGGCTAGTCCGATACCTTCCACCACGTTCTACCTAAACGCAGGCGAATGCGTTCTTTCCGTTTTTCTTCACGCTGTACATCGCGTCATCCGCTGCTTTAAGTAACGCCTCCAGATCCTGACCATCCTTCGGATACAGAGATATACCGATACTGGCACTGGCGCTGATTGCATTCCCTGCGACAAAGACCGGCTGTTCAATGACTTCCAATATGCGGGTTGCGACCCGCTCTGTATATTCTTCACAGGATGCGTGAGACAGCAGCACCACAAACTCGTCCCCGCCGATACGCGCCAGCATATCCTCGGAACGAATGGTCGCCTGCACACGGTGTGCAACTTCACACAGAACGTTGTCGCCCACATCGTGGCCAAAGGCATCGTTAATCGACTTAAAGCCATCCAGATCGATAAACATCACGGCCAATTGGAGATTATGCCGCTCGGCATGAGCGATCTCTTTTTTCGCAGCTTCCTGCATATAGTGCAGGCTGTTTACGCCGGTTAGCGTGTCTTTCATGGCGATATCGTGCAGACGCGCCCGTGAAGCCTCAACTTCCTCTAACGCGTCATACAGCTCCGTAAAGTCGTACTCCACCACCAGAAACAGGAAGTCGCCATTTAGGGGGTGGCGGGTTCGGCGAATATCCAGACTGTGGCGCCGCTCGCCGGCGCTGGTTCGCATAATGTAATCCCAACGCCCTTCCTCCTCTCCCTGGATTCTTGCAAGGCAGGCACGGCCTTCTTCAGGGTCAGCAAAACGTTCTATGAATACGCAGCTGCCTTCCGGCATCGGTTGGTCATGCAAGTGATTGTAGGCGTCGGTGGCGGCTGGATTTTCGACAAGCGGTTCGCCGTCAAAGGTGTAGGTGGTTGCGGGTACACGGGTGTAACGCATCGCCTCCATCAACAGTAGGTTTTCGGGTTGTTCCCCGAGATTCACCTCTTCGTTGATATAGGCGATGATGCCGCGATGTTTGTCCCGGCCCAGCAATACGGCCCTATGCATCATCAGAAGCGTTTTGGGTTTGCCGTTGGGATAGGTGGTCCAGGGATCGACGGTTAATCCATCCTTGGCGGCCAGCTCAAAGGTTTGTAGCGTTCTATCACGTGCGCCCTGGGTATCGCCGGACAGGTCTTTATCAATTAACTCCTGCACGGTGTTCAGCCCCCAAAACGACACTGCTGCCGGGTTACCCCACCACCAACCGTGTTTATCCAGGTCAAAGATCCAAACAACGTTAGGAATCAGCTCATAAAGGCCTAACTCATCGTGACTCTTAATATGTACCAGATGATCATACTTGTGACTTTCGGACATCCCTTACACCATGGAACCCTTCTCTCTAAACTCTGACCAACTGCGTTTGATAACCAAAGCGTTCCATACACAACGGGGAATTCAGAATCAAACGACGGTCCTCCAAACAGGTTTAAATCGTTAAACGCTATACCTGAACACAAACGGCTTCGATTTATTGTAGCCCATTCTGAGAAAATCCAAAGAAAACAAGAGCAATAGATGGGATAGCCGCGTAGACTCGGCCTGCAGATGAGGGAAGATTTCAAACGCTTTACTGAAAAAATCAAACGGCGTACGAGTACCCGTACAGCAACATAGGACCTACCGCCAGGCTAAAGGTGAAAGCGATTCCCACCTTACCCGGTTTAATAAGAAAGCTTTTCTTGGGATTATTTGGATTAAAGAAAACACTGACGCCACCATCGGCGTAGCGATGCATCCCTCGCATCTGCCTCTCCAGTAGAAATTTCGCGTTGTGTGATGCCACCATCACCCAGGGCGACACCCGTTTCCCCTGATAGAGCGTCCCATCCACAACGTATTCATAGAGCGCGGAAGCAACGTATTCTTGATTTGACCTCACCGGCTCTGTGCCGCCTATCTTGCTTACTCCGTTCTGCAGTAAGGCTCCTTTGGCTTCAGGCCATCGGGCAACCCTAAGCTGAAAAAACACCGAATAACCGCATGCCACCAGCGCGTACAAACAGACGAAAAACATAAACCCCTGTTTATCACCGGCCATTGCCAGATCGAACATCGCTATTATGTAATCGATCATCAGCTTAGTTATCCTCCAAGCCCAGACGTTGGTGCCACTGAGCGATCGATTCATCCGGGTACTGATCAAACACCTTATCACTCGCCCCTTGCTGCAGCGGCACCCACGCAGCCTTGGAGCCCAGCATCAGATGGGTACGCACCGGCGGAACCGGCAGGGTTGAATCGATTGCTGAAGCAAACGGGTGCAGCAGCTCCGGCCAGCGCGGGTCCCAAACCCATAACGCGCTACCACATTTACTACAGAAGTGTCTCTTAGCGGGGCTTTGCTCCCGCTCGCCAGCGTCGTTGGTCAGCATCACCTGATAGACAGAGATATTTTCTTCACCCTCAACTTTCAGTGATGCATGGTCTGCAGAGAGATTTATCGCATAACCGCCTGCACCCGCCGTTTTTCGGCAGATCGAGCAATAGCAGAGGTTAAACGGATAGGGATGTGCGGAATTCACGCTGAAATGAACAGCGCCGCAGTGACAGGAACCTTCAAGCTTCATAGTGATCAGTGCCTTCGTCCAAGGAGTTCT
>SBGI01000061.1 GCA_006227015.1 Gammaproteobacteria bacterium | reverse complement strand
AATTTGTGGATAAACATGCCGGCCAGCAACAGGAGCAGGGCATAGGCGACAAACGGCCAGGAACGAACGAAGTAAAAGGTCATTGAGGTCTTGAATGGCTCTACCTCAGATAGTTGTTCACTAAGTGCTGAGGAGTAAAACGCGGAGGCGATCAATACAATAAGGATCAGATATTTCAGTTTGATCAGTTGAGTGTTCAGTTGCGGGGCAATACGTATCTGCTTCAGTTTTAATTTGGTGCCGAGCCAGGCCGCCATTTCCTGAAGTGCGCCAAATGGACAAAGCCACCCGCAAAACAGGCCGCGGCCCCACAGAACCAGGCTGACCACTGTAAATACCCAGAGAATGAAAATAATGGGGTCAAGCAAAAAGAATTCGAGGTTGAAGCCTCTCCAGGTTTCCAGCAGCAGGGTATAAATATTGATGACTGATAGCTGGCCTTGAGCGTAAAAGCCAATAAAAAAGAGTGTGAAAAACAGGAAGGCCCAGCGGAAACGATGAAAGGCCTGCGTCTGTTTGCTGATGGCTTGCTGCTTAATAAAGACAATGGTGAGCAGTAACAGAGACAGACTCAGGATGGAGATATCTACTATCCGGTTCTTCCATATACCTTTCCAGATGGCTTCATCCTTTTCAACGGGCTCTTCCGGCAACAACTCGAATAGATCTTCGGGTAGGGTGTAGCTGTCCTGGAAGCGGGCTTCCAGAAACCTCCCGTTTGGCAGTCGCAGGTCCAGATTAAGGGTGAGCTGCATGGGCTTGTTGGGTAGAAGCCCGAAGGATGCCGGAATTTTAAAAATATGCACGTTGCTCATGCCGGTGTTCAGTTGTGCCTGCTCAATCACGGTGCGGTCAAAAAAGTCGATGTCAAACAGAGGCATCCGCAGCCCCTGTTGCTCGATATACAACTTTTTGGCCTGGGAGTTGGGGACAAAATCAACACCCAGGTAGTCATAAAAGCCGTCGGCAAACACAACGATAGCCTGCTCTCCTGGTTTAAGAGCTTTCTTGAGGCTATTAAAGCTGGCCTCACCGAGCAGGTTTTTACCGATGAGGGGCGAGTTCAGGTAACCGTAGTGAAAGTTCAGGTCTGCCGCCGGGTCACTGACGTCAAGGTTTGGGTCTTCGTAATGTTTTAGGGGTAGGCCGGTTGCCCGTTCTACTTTATGACGAGTGATGGTCCATTTGCGAATCAGTCCCTGATTGAGCAATTCCTGCCAGGACAATGGAGTATAGGCATCCTCTTTGGCAACAACGCGTTGTTGTTGGTAAGCCGCTATTTTCAGCCGTGCCACGTGCAGGGCGGAAGACAGGACCGTTTTGTTGACAACTGCCAGAGAGATGGTTGCTTTGCTGATGCCGTCAAATTGAGCTGTGCCATTGATGACTTCCCTGGCAGTCTCATTTGGGCGAGTTTTGATGCTGTTATCGATAATGACCTTAGTTTTAATGTCCAGACCTTTATATTGGTTTACGAAGCGCTGCATGGCTCCGACTAGGTCGTGATTAAACATCGGCTCGTGGTGTTCCAGAACTCGCACACCCTTTAATGTGCCAGCGGTATCAATGCCGATGAGTAAGTTGATGGGTTTTCCCGCAAAGCCCCTCAGGTCGACCAGGTCGATAGACTGAAAGGCATAACCCACCAGTTGATCATTGCCATATACAGGCCAGGCGGCAACATCCGTAAGCTTTTCTCCCGCACGGTCAGCGTTATCAAACAAGGTCGGGATCAGCGTTTGGATGGGTTGGTTGGTGGAGTTTTCAGTTGCAGAAACCAGGCTGGTTGAAGCGGCAAATAGAAGCAGGCACCAGGCGAGGCCGGTGAAAAAATTGATTTTGATATTCACGAAAGACCTGGCTTTTGACATTGTCTGGGTCGGTATCTTCTCTGAAATAGGTTGCTTGTCGGCTATTGGTCTGGAGTGTCTTTATCTGGAGCAGCTGGGCTGCTCATTTGGCTGTTGGTGTTGTTGTCCTTTTCAGCCTTTGTTTCGACGTCCTTTTCAGCTGCGTTATTGTGGTCGCCTTGCTCCATATGGTTGTTGCCGTGGTCACTGCGAGAGGGTTCTGGCTCTCCCGCCACGATTTCTACACTTGGCACAGTCATGGCGTTAGCAGGCGTGACAATGTCCGGGGCTATTATGACCGGGATTATTAAAGTGGCTGCCAACAGCAGGTAAATATGACGTAAATGTGGCATGAGTTGATCTTGGTTGTGATGTCAGTTTTGTATTGTTTGGGATGGCATGGCCACTACAGGTTTGCAGCTTGCCCCTATGTCACTTGCCTTTATTATCTTTATGTCAGTTCCAGCCTTTGATTATAGGAAAATTGGGCAAGAAACTGTCCATGAAGATTAGTTCATAGCGATTGGAATCCATCGGTGTTTTAGTTTGGATGCTGGGATAGAGCCTTGGTGCCTTCTGCTTGTGGAGGTGTGGGCTCTGCTCACTATTTACGCTAAAAACAACCTTTGGGGTGAGTCCAATGAAAAAGACTAAAAAGGCTGCAGTACTTCGTATTGCAACGCTGGCTGCCGCAATGTCCACAGTGGGCGTGGCGCAGACAGTATTGGCCGAAGAGGCGGCGGGACCTTCCTGGAATATATCCGGCTGGGTCAATGAAAGCATGTCTTACTACGATGATGGTGAAGGCAGCGACATGGTGCAGAT
>SBGI01000255.1 GCA_006227015.1 Gammaproteobacteria bacterium | reverse complement strand
TGGTTGTCAATACCGCTGGCACTCTGTTCATCCGGGTTAGGATCGGGGTCATGGACGTAAATGCAATCTTCATCAAAGCCGCTCATGGTCACCCAGTGTGGAGCTTTGCGACCATCCATACGATAGGTGCTGATCAGGATAATCGGGATATTGCCCTTCTTGAATTCATTGATCAGGTCGGAGTAGCGAAAGTCACGGTAGCGTATCTTGATGGACTGCTTTTTCGCCTGTGACACAAAATCCTGGTGTACCAGCTCAATTACCCGCTTTTTGTTTTCATCCCTGACACTGTCCACAAACAGGGTTGTATCCCGATTGAGCCACACTTTCACCCCATAACCCCTTTGCCTTGCCGCCAGCGCAAGGCCCACAGGATGACAACCACCGTGGCCAGAAGTCATGAAGATTGTGGTCGCTTCACGCCAAATCTGTAATTCCTCATGTTGGTTTGGCGTATAAGCTTTGGACAGGCCACGCATGGCCATCATCAGTGCCGCTGGGCCACAGGTAAAACTGGTCGTTTGTGGAATCCAGGGTATCGCCCGGTTTTCTGCCACAGGTGGTACCGTACGGATGCATTTCTGCATGCGCAGTGCATCATGGCTGTCTTCGTAATAATTACGGTAGATGCCAAAAGGCTGGTAACCGAGAGCCTTGTACAGAGCGATAGCTGCACCATTGTCGACATTCACCTCAAGCCGTAAAAACACCCGGCCCGCCTGTTTACTGAGTTGTTCGCCCTCCTCCATCAGCTTTCTGCCGATACCAAATCCCCTGAAAGCCGGGTCAATGGCGATGGAATAGAGGCGGGCCAGCGCTGTCCCCCGAAAGAAAATGATCAAACTATAGCCCACCAGCTGCTGATCGACTTCAGCGACGATAAAGGCACAATGCTCCGCCTGAATCCAATGCCGAAAACTGCGTCGGCTAAGTCGATCACTGGTAAAGCATATTTTTTCCAGACGCAATAACGCAGCCAGATCTGTTGCTACCGCAGGCCGGAAAGTTACATCTTCACTCATTCCGGTTTCCCCGCATTTTGTGATAGCCCCTGTAGAGCCTGCTCTATGACCTGCCGTGCTCTGAAGATCACTGACTCACGCCAGCCGATGTCTTGGGGGTTAAAATGGTCGAGCATTTGCACGGCAACATTCTCTTTCGTCATAGCCCCAGACGTATTTCCGATCCAAGCACAAGCCTCATCATGCAATACCGAAAACAGTGACTCTGTGCCCAGGGTGCCAAATTCCAGCGTCACAAAACAACTCTCGCTACCCATCACCTGATGCCATGCGTAATCCAGCAAACCAAGCTTTGGCACAGAACATGATGTTCCGGCATCTGGAAGCCCGCAGCCGGGTCCAAACCATTCTCTTGCTGTATTTTCTGAGCCGCTGCCAACGGGATGATCACAGATCACCTCGCCGTACCCATAGGGTCCCAAGCCCGTGTGAATATCAATGACTGCCAACTGCCTTTCCGCCAGGTGATACCGGGTTATCAGTTCCTCAATCACTGAGCGACTGAAACTTGGGCCGGAGCCACCAAAGAAAGGACCTGTGGAGTCCGAATACTGGCCGCCACTATAAGCAATCTCATACTCTCGCTGACCCACCCTGTTTCGAAAATGTTCAATAGCCTGCTCCCGGGATACGCTGTCAGCAATTGCCAACAGAGGCTGAAGTTCCAGATAGCCCTTGTTCACCGGTAGGGGTTGAGAAAAATCGATAAAGTTTCTGTTAACGTCAACACCCTGATCGTCACAGCGGCGATGATGGGCATATCCCCAGGGATTCAGCGCGTTAATCAACAACAGGGATGTTTTGGCAGGCAGTTGCAGCACGCCAGTTTCCAGAAGATGGAGACAATCCAATTCTACAGCGGTACCCGCATACCCCTCGACACCATGGGTGCCGCTAATCAAGACCAGAACATTGCGGGCATTATCAGGGCCAATCCAGGCCGTCTGGCAGACCAGTCCCTGAGCATGGTCCAGGGTGAAATTATTCTGGAAGTGAGTGACGGGCAGTCTGTGAACGGCCTCTTGCCATAAATCGCATGCCTGCTGGTAATCCCTCGGGAAGAGGTCCTCGGAGAACGCCTGCAACAAACTGTTGTATGACATAACTGCACCCTGAACGATATCGCGATCATAGCCGCAAAACCGTTCACCCGTAAGTATTGGAAAATGCTGATGACCCAGAAGAACTGTTGAACCCTGTCTTCGGATATGGGTCAAACAGACTGACAATTCAGCAACTTCAGTGGTTAATGGTCATGTTCTTTCGCGCCATATTCATTCTGGCTTTCATCGTTCAATCTTCACTGGCCTTCGCCGCCACTGAAAAAGCCATTTTTGCCGGCGGTTGCTTCTGGTGCATGGAGCCGCCCTATGACAAGTTGGAGGGGGTCATCACCACCGTTTCAGGGTATATCGGGGGCAGCAAGGCAAACCCAACCTACCGTGAAGTCTCCTCCGGCAACAGCGGCCACTTCGAGGCGGTAGAAATCACCTATGATCCTGAAAAAATCAGCTATGACCAGTTATTAGAAACTTTCTGGGTCAATATCGACCCACTGAATAGCAAAGGACAGTTTTGCGACCGAGGCAGCCAGTATTTAAGTGCCATATTTTTTCTCAACGAAGCCCAGGAAAAAGCTGCAAGGGCAACCAAACAG
>SBGI01000253.1 GCA_006227015.1 Gammaproteobacteria bacterium | reverse complement strand
CAATCTGTTCCCAATTGGGTATGCCGTCCCGGGCTTTTAATACGGCTAACGGGTTGGCGCTATTGGTCAGGGTCTGTCCCACGGCCACGCCAATCTGCCCGGTGCCAAAATCAAAGGCCAGCAGGCAGCGGGGTTGATCGTTGTTGCTATGGGTATCAGGCGTGTCCCGCATTGGTGCTCAACAGGTTGAGATCAATGCCAATTTTGGCGGCGGCAGCATTGGCACGCTGTTCACAGGGCACGTTGAAAATGATGTCGGCATCACCAGGCACGGTTAGCCAGGCATTATTGGCCAGCTCCTCTTCGAGTTGCCCTGGGCCCCATCCGGCATAACCCAGGGTCACCAGCATGTCGCCAGGACCCTGTTCTTCTGCAATATCAGAAATAATATCGCGGGAAGACGTGAGACAGATTTCATTGGAGATAGGCAGCGTTGCTTCCCATTCCCGCCGGACTTTTCTGTGCAGAACAAAACCGCGGTCAATCTGTACCGGTCCGCCAGACATGAGGGGCTCTTCACCTATTTTGGGTGAATAAGTGATTTCAAATTGCTCAAAAATCTGGCTCAGGGGAATTTCCAGGGGGTTGTTGATAACCAGCCCCATGGCGCCGTCTTCCGAGTGATCGCAGACATAGATGATGGAATGAGAAAAATTGGGGTCGTGTAAACCCGGCATGGCCACCAGAAAGTGATTGGCCAAGCTTTGGTAATCTTTCTCAATAACGCTGTCGTTCATAGTGATAAGTATGGGCGTGATGGTCCGGATTACAAGTGTCTACAGGGTAAATACTTGCCAATTAATTGTCAGTGTTCAGGCGATGACCGGGCTCGAAGCGCCAGGTACGAATAATCTCCAGTTTGTCCCACTGTGCCATTTCCGGGGGAAATGGGGCAAAGGGCGAAGCCAGGCGCACAGTGCGCACCGCTGCCAAGTCCAGCACCCTCTGGCCAGAACTGAGCAGAATTTCGATACTGTCTACCGCGCCGTCGGGCAGTAGCGTGACCGCCAGCCTGAGGTCACCATAGATGGCATTGCGGCGCGCTTCTTCCGGGTAATTCTGGTTGCCGACGATCTCGATGCGATCAATCCAATATTGCAGATAACCGGCATGTTCCGCTGCCCTGGTGCTGGCGGATGTGACACGCAGTACTCTGGGGAGCTTGCTGTATTGGCGTTGCTGCTGATCAAGCTTGGCCTTGAGGCTGGCAAATTCCATTTTTGCGGCGGGCGGAAGCGAGGGTGTGACGTTGGCATCCCTGACTTCCTTCACTTCCTCGTCGCTGGTTGATGAATTGTTGTTGGCGGAAGTGCTGATGACGGGTTGTGCTCCCGTTTTTGCCTCTTGTTGAGCCTGTTGTGGCTGTGCTCCGGTTTTTTTGAGCTGGGTATCCACCACCTTTGGAGGGCGGTCGGTGGTCAGCTCCTGTGCTTCCTGTTGGTCGCCGCTTCCCTGTTGGTTGTGTTGTGCCAGAAAGTCCGCCTTATCGGGGGCATTTTCTACGCGGTGTTGGGCCAGAGTCACCTCCAGGGTGGGTGCCGGCGCATTGTCCTGGTAGAGCTTGAAGCCGATACCGAAGATCAGCAGAGCATGAATGGCGATGGCGAGAAACAGCGAAAACCCCATGCGATCCGGTTGGTCATCATTGCGCGTGTGCTCGATGCTGATGGCCATCAGGTGAGTCTCTTGGCAATGGCATCCATCAGCCTGCCGCCGATATCCGTATCCTGTTCCCGGTTAATCTCCCGGGCGCAGGTGGGGCTGGTGATGTTGATTTCCGTCAGGTAGTCGCCGATGACATCGAGACCGGCAAACAGGATGCCCTTTTCTTTTAACACAGGACCGATCTGAGCGGCGATCCATCGATCTCTGTCGCTGAGTGGGCGAACTACGCCGGAGCCACCTGCCGCCAGATTGCCGCGGAGTTCACCTTCAGCCGGGATGCGAGCCAGACAATAGGGGATGGGCTCGCCGTCCACCATCAGAATGCGCTTGTCGCCGTTGCTGATATCGGGAATAAATTTCTGGGCCATGATGGTCCGGCTCCCGTGGTTTGTCAGCATCTCGATAATCACGCTGAGATTGGGGTCATCCGGTCGCACCCGGAAAACGGCGGTGCCGCCCATGCCGTCGAGAGGTTTGTAGACCACATCTTCATGTGATTTGCGAAATGCTTTTAATTGCTGGGCATCACGACTCACCAGCAGTGGGGGTGAGCACTCTGGAAACAGTGTGGCAAACACCTTCTCGTTACAGTCCCTGAGACTCTGGGGCTTGTTGACTACCAGCGTGCCCAGCTTTTCGGCAGCCTCAAGGATGTAGGTAGTGTAAATATACTCACTGTCGAAGGGCGGATCTTTCCGCATGATAATGACATCGAGAGAGGCCAGTGAGGCCTGGCGACGATCGCCGAGCTTGAACCAGTGCTCGGTGTCGTCATACACCTCCAGGGGTGCCATACTGGCAGTGGGTTCGCCATTTTCGATGGCCAGCTGGTCCTGCTCCATGTACATCAACTGCCAGCCTTTTTGTTGGGCAGCCAACAGCAGAACCAGCGTAGTGTCCTTCTTCGGATTGATTTTTTCGATGGGATCCATCACGACCCCAAGAGTTCTCGTCATAACTGTTACCTTTGTCACGCCACGAAAAAGGACTTGTTCTATAAGATGTCAAAGCAGTGGCGGAT
>SBGI01000174.1 GCA_006227015.1 Gammaproteobacteria bacterium | reverse complement strand
CGATCCCAGATCACAGAGCTGGAACCAGTCCTATTTGAACTAGTGTGGGTATTCGAAGAAACCACTGTTTATTAAATCCTGAAGGGCGAAAAGAATAGCTCGGCATTGTAACTGAGCCGGAAAACACTGTCTTGATGCCCATCAAATCAACAACAATCAAGCTACTGGCTCAACAATGATCATTACATGCTAATAACTGCCTGTTTTACCGGTGCTTAGACCAAAGTCAACTGGAAATCCCCCCAACCCAACAGTATAATTCCGCCTCTTTTGGAAACTGCCACTCTTTTCGAGTTTTGGGCGTTTCCACACCGCCCCCAACAGTGAGATAAAAGAAGACATGAGCTACAACAAAATCCCTGCTGGCAACGACTTGCCAAATGACATCAACGTGGTCATTGAAATCCCCGCCAACCACGACCCTATCAAATACGAAATCGACAAGGATAGTGATGCCATTTTTGTTGACCGTTTTGTCGCAACGCCCATGTTTTACCCCGCCAACTATGGCTACATCCCACAGACACTGTCTGAAGACGGTGATCCCCTGGATGTACTGGTTGTCACCCCCTACCCGGTGATGCCCGGTTCCGTAATTCGCAGCCGCGCCATCGGCGTTCTCAACATGACCGACGAGTCCGGTGTTGATGCCAAGCTGCTGGCCGTTCCACACACCAAGCTGACCAAACTCTATGATCACGTTCAGGAAATCGGCGATCTGCCGGAACTGCTGATCAACCAGATCAAACACTACTTTGAAAACTACAAAGCCCTGGAAGCAGGAAAGTGGGTAAAAGTAGACGGCTGGGATAATGCCGAAGCGGCCCGCACAGAAATCACCGCATCCCGCGAGCGCTACCTGAAAGAAGAAGGTTGATTTTACGATCAGCCTCAAAAAACCCGGCATCCGCCGGGTTTTTTATGCCTGAAGAAACCCTTCAGGCCGCCTTATTTTGCTGTTGTTCCTCTAGTTTCAGTATCTCCCGTTTGCGCTCCACACCCCAGCGATAACCCCCTAGGCCACCATCACTGCGAATGACCCGGTGGCAGGGAATCAGCCAGGCAATAGGGTTTGCGCCAATGGCATTGGCCACGGCCCGTACCGCTTTGGGGCGCCCGATAGCATCAGCCACCTCCTGATAGGTGCTCAACGATCCGAAGGGAATGGCCAGCAGTGCCTGCCAGACCTGACGCTGGAATTCGGTGCCTTGAACGTCGAATTGATCCAGTGTTGCTTTGGGCTGTCTTAGCAAAGAATTATACGCAGCCTGTGCCCGCTCGTCGGCACGCAAGCAATCATCCGGGATTTCACCCTGCGCCGTATCATCAAACCAGAGTGTTTGAATGCCTCTCTCACTCCCCACCAATGACAGCCTACCCATTGGGGTGACAACTCTTCCCCAGTACAAATCCATGCTGTGCCTCCCGCCTATTATGGCCTCTAGCAGTTGACCGGAGCGGTCGAACTGACAGCTCGCCTCCGGAAATAATCAATGATTCCAGTTTAGCCGCTTTATGAGCAGATACTGATTTTCACACATTATTTTTTAAAAATAGTTTCCGCTTTGCCATGAACCTCTTTGTCCAGGCCTCTTGTGCAATGTTTTCAGTCAGTTATCCGTCACAGCTGTGATTCCATAGAGAAGGTGTCAATTTACAGCAAGAAAACCTTCATATTTCTATCGCAATTTCTTCACAAACTCCTTCTACCCTGAGTACGCCTGATCACCCGCAACATCTGCGTTGCGGGAACACATGCACCACAACCTTAACCGGAGGGAATACCCGATGTACAAGAAATTGCTACCCCTGGCTGTCTGTGCGGCTGTTGCCGGCACAGTTGTCGCCGCTGAGAACAAGCCCATGGACTTTGGCATGAAAGTTCAGCACCTGCTGAATGCCCAATCCGAAAAACTGTTTGGCTTTGACGAACCCCTGCAGGAATCTTTTGACGGTCACACCGGCCGGATGGCAGGACAGAATGCCGATGACCTGATCCTTCTGGCGGAAGGACTGGAAGCAACTATCCTGACCCGTGAAGCAGGTGACAAAGCCGATATGTTTGCCCTGTGGCCCAATGATGAAGCTCCCACCCACGCCATTTTCTGTATCGAAGGTGGCCGCGAGGACCTGGGAACAACCCTGGGCTCGGGTATTACCAAATACAACCCCTCTATCCAACGGGTTGACTTGGCCACCGGTATGGCGGAAACCATCTTGCGCGGCATGGACCGCTGTGATGGCATCCGTACTACTCCCTGGGGCACCGTGCTGGCGACAGAGGAAACCAATGACGGCCAGGGATACGAGCTGATCAACCCGCTGGAGACAGACAACAATACCGTGCTCAACCGCAGCACTGGTGTGATTGTCGACGAGAACAGCAATCCGGCCACCAATATCGTCAAGCGCGATGCCCTGCCCACCATGGGCTGGGAAGGTCTGACCGTCACCGAGGAAGGCGTGGTGATCGGCGGAGACGAACTGCGTCCGGGAACCGGTACCGATGACAAGGATGGCGGTGCCATCTTTAAATTTGTGCCGGATGCACCCCACTTCGGGGGCGAAATTGCCGATCTCGCATTGTCACCTTTTGCCGCGGGTAGCGTTTACGCCCTGCAGGTTTCCTGCGTAAACAATAAGCAACAGTATGGCCAGGGCTGTGAAGTGGGCAATGCCGCATGGGTGCCAG
>SBGI01000307.1 GCA_006227015.1 Gammaproteobacteria bacterium | reverse complement strand
GGCGATCTGTTCCATGCGCCGCTTCACACCCTGAAATTCGCTCAACGCTTCGCAGGCCACTTCAGGGGTTACACCCACATGCCGCGCCGCAGCGATGGCCGCGAGGCCGTTATACATATTGTGTTCGCCGGTTTGATCCCAACTGACGATACCACGCTGGTGTCCCTGAAAGCTGACGCTGTAAACGGAGCTGTCATCTTCCTGGGCATGTGCCTCCCAACTACTAGCACGCCCCAGTGGCTGATACTCGGTCCAGCAGCCCATGGCCAGCACTTCCTGCAAATTGGCATCGGCGAATGGCGCCACAATCAGTCCATGGCCGGGGATGGTGCGCACAAAATGATGGAACTGGGTCTGGATCGCTTTCAGGTTGGGGAAGATGTCCGCATGATCAAATTCGAGATTATTGAGGATGGCTGTGCGGGGGCGGTAGTGAACAAACTTGGAACGCTTGTCAAAAAATGCACTGTCGTATTCGTCCGCCTCAACCACGAAAAATGGCGAGCCGCCGAGGCGGGCAGACACACCAAAATTATTGGGCACACCACCGATCAGAAAGCCCGGCTGCATACCGGCATATTCGAGAATCCAGGCGAGCATGCTCGATGTGGTGGTTTTGCCGTGGGTACCAGCCACTGCCAGCACCCAGCGATCGCGCAGGAAGAAATCCCCCAGCCACTGGGGACCGGAGGTATAGGGAATGCCATTATCCAGCACGTATTCCACAACGGGGTTCCCGCGGGACAGTGCATTGCCGATCACTACCAGGTCCGGGGGCGGGTCGAGCTGCTCGGTTCCGTAACCCTCGGTGAGCTCGATACCGGCATTTTCCAGCTGGGTACTCATGGGAGGATAGACGTTGGCATCACAACCGGAGACTTCATGGCCCGCAGCCTTCGCCAGCTGCGCCAAAGAACCCATGAACGTTCCACAAATACCCAGAATATGAATATGCATCGCAACTACTTCCCTACTTCCCTCTAGTTATAGGCTGCCGAAATCCGCCCTGTTATCGGACACAACATAGCGTAATTTGGCGCTACTGCATATCCAGCGCCAACCATAAGCCAAAATTGGCCATAAAAAATGAAATCCCTGTCGCTTTCCAGTATGATTCGCGGCTGCTGAAATGGGCGGTCCAACGAGGGTATCCATGCCAAAAAAGAACGCGTTTTACGCCCAGTCTGGTGGCGTTACGGCAGTTATCAACGCCAGTGCCTGCGGGGTGATTGAAACAGCTCGCCAACACAGTGATAAAATCGGCAAGATTTACGCCGGACACAACGGCATTATTGGCGCGCTGCGCGAAGACATGCTGGACACCAGCCACGAATCGGATGCCACCATTGCAGCTCTGCGCCACACTCCTTCCGGCGCTTTTGGCTCCTGCCGCTACAAACTGAAAAGTCTTGAAGAAAACCGCGCCGAATACGAACGATTGATAGAAGTCTTCAAAGCCCACGATATCGGTTATTTCTTTTATAACGGTGGCGGCGACTCGGCTGACACCTGCCTGAAAGTCTCGCAGCTATCCGAGAAAATGGGCTACCCGATTCAGGCTATCCATATCCCTAAGACCGTCGACAACGACCTGCCTTTCACCGATAACTGTCCCGGCTTTGGCTCAGTAGCCAAATACGTGGCCGTGTCCACCAAGGAAGCCAGCCTTGATGTCGCCTCCATGTGCGATTCCTCCACCAAGGTCTTTATTCTCGAAGTGATGGGACGCCATGCCGGCTGGATTGCCGCCGCCAGCGCTCTGGCTGCCGACGAGGCCGGAGAACCACCCCACATCATACTGTTCCCGGAAGTGCCGTTTAACGAACAGGAATTTCTTGCCCTGGTCGACAAGACCGTTAAGGAAAAAGGGTACTGCGTGATTGTTGCATCGGAAGGTGTACAGCAACCGGACGGCGCCCTGATTGCCGGCTCCGTCACCACCGATGCCTTCGGTCACCAGCAACTGGGGGGCGTTGCTCCCACACTGGCAGCAATGATCAAAAGCGAGCTGGGTTATAAATACCACTGGGCACTGGCCGACTACCTGCAGCGTTCCGCCCGCCACATTGCCTCTGCCACCGATGTGGAGCAGGCCTATGCCGTAGGCAAAGCCGCAGTGGAATATGCCCTGGCCGGGAAAAACTCGGTGATGGTCACCATTAACCGGCTCAACGGCGGCGACTACCGCTGGGATCTGGGGGAAGTAGCGCTGGAAAAAGTGGCCAATATCGAGAAAAAAATGCCCAGCGACTTTATCAGCCGCGATGGTTTCGGCATCACCCAGCTAGCGCGGGAATATCTATCCCCTCTGATTGCCGGGGAAGACTACCCACCCTATAAAAATGGCGTGCCACAGTATGCCAAACTGGCCAAGGTTGCGGTGCCGAAAAAACTCAACACACCGTTTGATATCTAATCACCTTACGAAGCAGTCAGTTTTTCTTGTGAAAGGGCACACCAAGTGCCCCTTGTCAGTTAACAGCCATCAACCTTCCAATAGAAAGGTCACCGGCCCGTCATTACACAAACTCACCTGCATATCGGCACCGAAAATGCCGGATGCGACATCCGGGTAGAGGTGCTCTGCCCGACTGATGAAGTAGTTGTAGAGTTTCTCTGCCTGCTCGGGTGGGGCGGCCGACGTAAAACTCGGGCGAAGCCCCTTGCGGGTATTGGCCGCTAACGTAAATTGCGACACCAC
>SBGI01000024.1 GCA_006227015.1 Gammaproteobacteria bacterium | reverse complement strand
ATCCGTGCCGTCAGCATCAGCCGCTCTGTGACGGCATAGCTGCCAGTAAAGGCAAACACGGCATAGGAGGGAATTTCTCTCATCTGATTGGATTCATCCCCCCTGACGTGAACGGACGAGGTCAATTGCCCCTCCAACGCCACCTTGACCTGATCGGTCAATGCATAACCCAGCTCTGCCTGGATGCTGTGTCGTGGCAAGCCCGGCAACCGATCACCTTTTTTCACCCTCAGAGTGCCATCAACACCAGCTGCAGGATGATTGGGACTGGCAACCTGCCAGTCATCACCATAGACCGCTTTTAAATAACTGTAATTCACGAAACCTGACAACTGCTCCCACTGCCCGTGTGCAGAAAGGTTAACGCCCCACCGTTCTGTGCTGTCGATATTGTCAAAATAACCGCGGTTACCCTGGGTACCCCCGGTGCTCTGGAAAATAATGTCATCCCGATTGAGGCTATAAAACAGCGCACCCTGCCATTGCCAGTTACTGGCCCTGCCCCGCAGCCCCACTTCCCAGTTGTCCACCACCACTTTCTCCAGCGGCGGATCCGCCAGGAAGGCATTGGGCAAACGGCACTCAAATTCCGGATCGGCACAGGCCAACTCGATGGGTGTCGGCAAACGCATGGACTGGCTGTAGGCCATGTACCCACTTAATTCGTCGTTAAACCGGTAGTTAATGCCCGCCGACAGGCTGATGTGCTGGAAGTCGTGGTCGCCTTCCAGTTCCGGGTTCTGGCCACTGCGATCACCCAGTTTGATATTGGCCTGCAGGTAATTACCCGACAGGGATGCCGTCAGCTGCTCGCTGAGAAACAACTGCGTACCAAAAAACAGTCCACCGGTGGTACTACTGGTGACCATCTCGGTAGCTTCTTCCGGGACATAACTTCCGCTGGCAATGGTGCTGCGATCGTCTGCCAACGCCGCCAACTCCACCTGGGAGTGGAATTCAGTAATGGCGCGGCTGGCACGGATACCCACATGATGGTGAGCTTCAACACCCAACATTGGCTGTTGCCACTCCAGCTGCATATCTCCACCCCAGTCCCTTTGCACGGTGTGGGAGCGGTTGTTAATGGCATTCAGGTCGCCATCTGCCAGCTGTCCATTCTGGTCGAGCACGTATTCAATGTCGCTATCTAAGGCAGCATTACATTCGCCGTCCATATCCACATCGTCGAAGTCCTCTACCAGCCACTCATCGCCACCCGCATCACATTCCTCATACTCGGTGCCATCACCATTGAAAGACTGTGTACCCAAGCGCCGGGCAAACAAACCGGTGGTTAACGTCGTGGTGTCGCCAAGAAACCAGCGATGCTCCAAAGAAAGCTGCACAAGACGGTTGTCGGTAATATCCGGGTTGGTGAACACAGCGTCATCACCTTCCACATCCAGCAATTGCTTGGGAGCCGGACCGTTGCCACGCAGGGAGCCTTCCCCCAACTGCACGGAGAACTCCAACTCCTGGGAATCACCATGGAAAGCGTAGGAAGAATAGATATTGTTGACGCGGCTAAACGAGTTGCCCCGCCAGCCATCTTCCTCGAAACTGCTGGCGTAAAAATACAGCCCTGAACGACCATTATTGCCGCCCCACTCAAAACTGTTCTGGCGGCGACCGTACTCCCCGGCACTCATACTGAGCCAGGACTCATCAAAACTGAAACCGTTCTTCATTCGCAGGTTCAGAACCCCACCCAGACTATTGAAACCGAACAGGGGATTGGCACCGGCAATCAGGTCCACCCGGTCTATTGCCTCCAGAGGCATCAGTTCCCAGTTAACGGTTTCACCAAAGGGTGCATTCACGCGCACACCATTCTGATAAACCGCAATTCCTTGAGGCAGGCCAAGCAGAGGGGACGCGGTATAACCGCGAAACTGTAGGTCTGGCTGCAGCGGATTATTCTGGGCCATGTTCATGGTGACACCGGCAAAACGTCGGCTCAGCAGATCACCCAGGGCTGGGGTATGCTGCACGTCATCCAACTCCAGCTTCAGGGATTGCACGTGCATAGGCAGGCTATCAATATCTGCGGCCAGTCCCTGCCGGGGTGCCGCGGCAACCACCTCGACCTCTTCAATAACTGTTGTCCCCTGCGCATGGCTGGACGTCGCCATAACGATTCCGTCCACAACAATCCCGCAGGTAACCAATATAGAGCGCCAAAATCCTGGCCGACCAAGCAAATGCGTGTCAACAAGGAGGGGGCGATAGCCCTCTCTGAAGCTGGATTTCTCCGGGGTTACATGTTTGTTTTGAACTTGCCTTTTACTCGAAATAAGGCGGATCCCCTGCATTTTATAATCCTTATTTACAACATCACGACTTAACTGCATCGGCGGGACCTTTCGATCTGGACGTATAACCATCCCGAATATGATATACCACGAAGGACAGAACACGCCGAACCCTCCGATGGTAAAAATTTGATTTCAGAAGAACAGTCGACACCTCCGAACCCTGTCACCCAAGGCCGGGAGACTCCTTTTTTGTTTTTCTGTTACTACATTATAGGTTTTCACTCCCACCCACTGGCCATGAGGACTACTTCATAGTGCTCATGCTTTCCTTATGATGGACCGATCTCACAACCCATAGAATGAATGTTACTGTTTATCTAACCACCCATAAAATGGATATAAAAAAGAGAGGGCTGGGAGACCCTCTCTGGAAAACTGGCGGCAATGGA
>SBGI01000036.1 GCA_006227015.1 Gammaproteobacteria bacterium | reverse complement strand
CATTCCTGTGATCCCATGGCCTTTCACAATTTATTCTCGGAAAACAGTGCCACACCCGAGCATACGGCAAGCCTTTTGCTGGCAAGAGATTTTGGTCAGGGCTGGCAGGTGAGTGCGGGCTATTACTATCTGGACGATATGGCCTGGATTCTCTGGGGAGCCGATACCGACTCCTATGAACGGGTTGATCTACGCTTGGCAAAGAATCTCCGCTTTAACCGCGCAGACCTGAAGCTGGAATTGATCGGGCAGAATCTGGGTGGTGATTATTACGAGTTCAATACCCTCAATAAATTTGAGACTCGCACCTTTATGCGCGCCACCCTGCAGTTTCGCTGAGCGGAAAAATACCACTGTCGTGCTAGACTGAGCCCGGTTTTGAGGAGTGCAGTGTGGCGAAAAAGAAAACCTCCGCCTACGTGTGCAACGACTGTGGCGCGGATTACAGTAAATGGCAGGGTCAGTGCGGTGAGTGCGGTGCCTGGAATACCCTGGTCGAAATTCGATTGAGCGCTGTTGCTTCTGGTCCATCGCGAACAGGCAGCGGTTTTGCCGGTGCTGCCGATGGGGTTGTCAGTACCCTTGCCGAGATCGAGCTGGAGGATATTCCCCGCATTACCACCAGTGTCGGCGAGCTGGACCTGGTGCTGGGCGGTGGGCTGGTGCCGGGTTCCTGCATCCTTGTGGGGGGCGAGCCAGGTGCCGGCAAAAGTACCCTGCTCTTACAGACCCTCTGCAAACTTGCGGAATCCCTTTCCGCCCTGTACGTCACCGGTGAAGAGTCTCCCCAACAGGTGGCTATGCGTGCCCATCGCTTGGGTTTGCCCACGGATAAACTGCAGATCATGGCAGAAACTTCCGTGGAAACCGTCTGTGGTACCGCTGCCCGTCTGGCTCCGAAAATCCTTGTGGTGGACTCTATCCAGGTGATGCAGATGGAAGACATTGCCTCTGCACCCGGCAGTGTGTCCCAGGTACGCGAGAGCGCCGCCATGCTGGTGCGCTATGCCAAGCAGAGTGGCACTGTGCTGCTGTTGGTGGGCCATGTAACCAAGGACGGCAGTCTTGCCGGTCCCAAGGTGCTGGAGCACATGATTGACTGTTCGTTGATGCTGGAAGGAACCAGCGACAGCCATTTCCGTACCCTGCGCAGTCATAAGAATCGCTTTGGCGCGGTCAATGAGCTGGGCGTTTTTGCCATGACTGACAAAGGGCTGCGTGAAGTGGCAAACCCCTCGGCCATCTTTCTCCAGCGCGGCGACGAGGTGGCCTCCGGCAGCCTGGTGATGGTGGTCTGGGAAGGTACCCGGCCCCTGCTGGTGGAATTGCAGGCATTGGTGGATGACAGTCACCTGGGCAACCCCCGCCGGGTCACAGTGGGCCTTGAACACAACCGTCTTGCCATGTTGCTGGCGGTATTGCATCGCCATGGCGGCATCATGGTGGGTGATCAGGATGTGTTCGTGAATGTGGTGGGTGGCGTCAAAGTGCTGGAAACCAGCGCCGACCTGGCACTGATCCTGGCGGTGATTTCCAGTTTTCGTGACCGCCCGCTGCCAAGAGACCTGGTGGTGTTTGGAGAGGTCGGCCTGTCCGGGGAAATCCGCCCGGTACAGAATGGCCAGGAGCGCCTCAGGGAAGCGGCCAAGCACGGGTTCAAGCGTGCTATCGTGCCCGCCGGCAACGCGCCGCGACAACCGATCAAGGGTATGGAAGTGGTGCCGGTGCGCAAGCTCACCGATGCCCTGGAAGCCCTAGGTTGAAAATTTTCGCCAATTGACTTTGTCGCTTTGGCGGCGTAAATTTCCGACCCTTGCTTCGGCAACAGGTTCTCGACGCGCCACTCAGGGCGTCGGGTGAAACGGGAAATCGGTGCGTGTTATTGCTCACTTTTCAGTGAGTTAGCTATTCCGATACTGCCCCCGCAACGGTAATTGAGTGAATCCTTCCAGGGATTCAAGCGCCAGATCACAGAGCCACTGTGCAATTGCATGGGAAGGCGATCTGGCAGGGAAACCGCTCATAAGTCCGGAGACCGGCCTGTCGCTATGCAGACGAACCACGGGGGGTGGTTGCGTTGGTATTGGCGACTTCCGCCTCTGCACCAATCGTTTCTCCGTGATCTGACCCACTCAATGCGTTCGGGGCTGAACGCCGGAGAACAACATGCAAAAATCTGTACTTGCCGGTTTGCTGGCAATTTCCTCTGTTGCCGCTGTCCAGGCAAACGATTCAAACAATGAGACATCCGTCCAGGCAAAAGGTCTGCAAGAAGTCGTCGTCACCGCCTCACTGGCGCCGGTGCAACTGCTGCAGACCGGTAATGCGGTCACCGTCATTTCTTCCGCGGAAATCGAAAACAGCCATGCCGCCGTGGTCAGCGACCTGCTGCGCAATGTGCCGGGCGTTGCGATTAGCCGTGGCGGTGTGCTGGGCTCCACTACCCAGCTGAGAATGCGGGGTGCCGAGGGCAACCATGTGCTGGTGCTGGTGGACGGTATGGAAGTCAACGACGGTTCCCAGGGTGATGAATTCAACTGGGCGCATATGCCGGTAGCCGGTATTGAGCGCATAGAAGTGGTCCGCGGCTCCCAGAGCGCTCTCTGGGGAAGCGATGCCGTGGGCGGCGTGATTAATATCATTACCCGTCAGGCTGCCAGCAGTAGCCAGGGCGACGTGTTTACAGAAGTTGGTAATCACGGAACGACCAACA
>SBGI01000246.1 GCA_006227015.1 Gammaproteobacteria bacterium | reverse complement strand
AGCGGGCGCCGCTTTGGTCGTCACAGCTTGGCATCGAGCGTCAGCCCGAAGAAAACGCTGGAAGGTCTGCTTGGTGGCGTGCTCGCCAATGTGTCGTTGGTGGTGATTCTGGGTCTGTGGTTAGGCCTTCCCCTCCAACAATGGGCACTTTTTGGTTGCGTTGTGTTGGTGACCGTATTGGTGTCGGTGCTGGGCGATTTGCTAGAAAGTATGGTCAAGCGGCATCGTGGTATCAAAGACAGCGGCAATATCCTGCCTGGACATGGTGGGGTGCTTGATCGCATAGATAGCCTGACAGCGGCATTACCCGTATTTGCTCTTATTTTTATTTCCAGCGGTCTGCAGTTTTAAACCATGCAATACCTGACAGTTTTAGGGGCTACGGGCTCCATCGGAGAAAGTACCCTGGATGTGGCAGCGAGGCACCCTGATCGCTTCCGTATTTTTGCCTTGAGTGGGCATAGCCAGCTGGACAAATTGGCTCGTCAATGTGGTCAATTCAAGCCTCGATATGCGGCGGTTGCCGATCAGCAGTCCGCTACGGCCCTGGCGGAAACATTGCGTACTATCAGCCCTGGAACAGAAGTGGTGGTTGGTCAGCAGGGCCTCTGCGATGTGGCGTCAGCACCGGAGGTCGACATGGTGATGGCGGCTATTGTCGGTGCGGTAGGTTTGCGGCCAACGCTGGCTGCCGCCCTGGCAGGAAAAAAGGTATTGCTGGCGAACAAGGAATCGCTGGTCATGGCTGGTGGCTTGTTCATGGACGCGGTGCGTCGCGCCGGTGCGACCTTGCTGCCTATCGATAGTGAGCACAATGCCATTTTCCAATGTTTACCTGCTACCTACGGTTTGGGGCAAAGAGGAGGGGTGCGCAAGATCTTGTTGACGGGTTCCGGTGGCCCCTTTCGCAACGCCCCTCTGGAAAGCCTCGCTGCCATGACACCTGATCAGGCCTGTGCTCACCCCAATTGGCAGATGGGCAGAAAAATTTCGGTCGATTCTGCGACCATGATGAACAAGGGGCTTGAGCTGATTGAGGCTTGTTGGTTGTTCGGACTGACACCTGATGACATCGAAGTGGTTATACACCCACAAAGTGTTATCCATTCCATGGTGGAGTACGTCGATGGTTCTATCCTGGCCCAGCTGGGTAATCCGGATATGAGAACTCCCATCGCACATGCCCTGGCGTGGCCGGAGAGAATTGTTTCCGGTGTAGCAAGCCTGGATATTATTCAAACAGCGCGGCTGGATTTTGAAGCCCCAGATCTGGAACGATTTCCCTGTCTGAAGCTGGCCATGGATGCCGCCAGAATCGGCGCTAGCGGGCCAGCAGTCCTCAATGCCGCCAATGAAGTGGCAGTTGAGGCCTTTCTCGCAGGTGAGCTTGAATTTACAGGTATCGCTCGGGTTGTCGGAGAAGTGCTGGAACGCGTTGAGCTGGCTGAACCCGAGTCCCTGGACGTGGTCCAAGCGTGCGATCGGGCAGCCAGGCAGGCTGCACTTGCCGTTATTAGAGAACTATCCGGAACACATTGATGGAATTACTTCAGACAATATTTTTTACCCTGGTGGCATTGGGCGTTCTGGTGACATTCCATGAATTTGGTCATTTTTGGGTCGCACGCCGCTGTGGCATTAAAGTGATCCGCTTTTCGGTTGGCTTTGGCACTCCGCTTTTACGTTGGAAAGATAAGCTGGGTACCGAGTTTGTGGTTGCCGCTCTGCCTTTGGGTGGCTATGTGCGCATGGTAGACGAGCGGGAAGGTGAGGTGGATGAGGCCGACCTGCCTTATGCATTTACCCGTAAACCCGTGTGGCAGCGAATGGCTGTGGTGGCGGCAGGGCCTGCGGCCAACTTTATCCTCGCCATACTTGTGTACTGGATCGTTTATACCGTAGGTGTGACCGGTATTGCCCCGGTTATTAGCGCTGTTACACCCGGATCTGTCGCTGAGTCAGCAGGTTTGCAAGCCGGGCAGGAGATTATCGCCGTCGATGGCAAGTCCACACCAACCTGGCAGGCGCTGAATGAAAAGCTGGTGGGACGTATTGGCGAGACTGGTAAAATCACCTTTACGGTGACTCAGCCGGGAGATTCTCTTCCCTCTGACTACCAGGGAGAGCTGCAGGAGTGGTTGTCAGGAGCCGATGAGCCCGACCCTGTTTCCAGTCTGGGTATTGTGCTCTATACACCGCAAATTTTACCGGTGGCAGATGAGGTAGTGCCGGGAGAGCCGGCAGCCCTTGCAGGTTTGCAGTCAGGTGACCGGGTGATCAGCGCTGGTGGCGAATCCATGGTGGATTGGTCTGCCTGGGTTGCCTATGTGCGGGCACGTCCCGGTGAAGCCATCTCACTGGAGGTTCAGAGAGGGGATGAGCACTTTGAAACTACCGTTGTCCCAAAAATGGCAACAGCAGAAGATGGCACTAAAATCGGTCAGGTCGGCATGAGCGTGCTGATCCCCGAATGGCCAGAACACCTGGTTCGAAAAACGGATTACAGCCTGTTGCAGGCCCTTGGCAGGGGCGTTGAGCAAACATGGAACACCTCGGTATTAATTCTCGATTCAGTCAAAAAGATGTTGATGGGACTGATTTCGGCAAAACACTTGAGCGGACCCATCACCATTGCTAAAGTGGCGGGCGCTTCTGCCCAATATGGTCTGACCGCTTATCTCGGCTTTTTGGCTTTTTTGAGTGTCAGCTTGGG
>SBGI01000275.1 GCA_006227015.1 Gammaproteobacteria bacterium | reverse complement strand
GAAAATGAAATCCTCAAATCCATTGATGATGCGCATTCGGCAGAGAACACCCACACCTTGCTGTATATCGACCTGTATAACTTTTCGGTCATTAACGATACCTGCGGCCATAATGCCGGTGACGAACTGCTCTGCCAGTTCGCGCGCATGCTGGAGAAGCAGGCTGAGCCCCGGGATGTGGTTGCCCGTATTGGTAACGACGAGTTTGCTCTTCTGCTCAACCAGCGCACAGTGGAAGAAAGTCGTGAAGTAGCCGAACAACTGCTGTGGCAAATCAAGGAGTTCAGCTTTCCCTGGGGTGAGCGGCGTCTGAAGGTGGGTGCCAGCATTGGCGCCAAGGTTATTGATCGCAGTACGACTTCTGAAATTGATGTGTTGGTGGCGGCTGGCACGTCCTGCGCCACGGCTAAAGAGTCCGGACGCAACCGGATTAACTTCAATTACCGCAGCGTTGAAGTGACCAAGCGCCAAAGTGTCGCGGAGTGGATTCCCATCATTACCGAGGCGCTGGAGGAGGACCGGTTTGTTCTCTACTGTCAGCCTATTGTGCCTGTGACGGAAAGCCGGACCAGCAAGGTGCGCCATTATGAAGTGCTGGTGCGAATGGTGGACCGCCAGGGTGACATTGTCCCCCCCGGAAAATTTATTCCGGTGGCGGAACACTATGGGCTGATTGAGGATATAGACCGGTGGGTGCTGACCCGGATCTTTGATCACCTGCAACATGACCCGGACAAGGAGCAGCGTTTTGCTGTCAACCTGTCGGGCAACACCATCAGTGATGAGGGCCTTAAAGACTTTATTATCGACAAGTTTCAGACCACAGGCGTCAGCCCCAAGCGGCTGCAATTTGAAGTCACAGAAACTGCCGCCATACGCCATTTCGATCGCGCCATGGATTTCATCAATGCGCTCAAGGATCTCGGCTGCTATTTTTCGCTGGACGATTTTGGCAGTGGCCTTTCATCCCTGGGCTATCTCAAGGAATTGCCCGTCGATTACCTGAAAATCGATGGCAGCTTTATTCGCAACATGGAGCTCAACGAAGTTGATTACTCCATGGTCAGCACCATTAACCACTTGGGGCATATCATGGGCATCTCCACCATTGCCGAGTGTGTCGAGAACAACAGTCAGCTCTCCATGCTTCAGGAGATCGGTGTCGACTACGCCCAGGGCTTCCTGATCGCCCGCCCCATGCCGCTGGAAGACCTGCCTTAATGGGTGGCTGGCAGCGTGCTTTTGAAGGCGCTGAGTATTTCCGGATAGGCGGTTAAATCTAGTCGCGGCCCAAACTGGCTGACAATATTGGCGGAAGCGAGGCTGGCCAGTTGCCCTGCGGTGCTGTAATCCAGGCCGTGGGTGATGCCATACAGAAATGCGCCGGCAAACATATCGCCGGCACCGTTGGTGTCAACGGCAGTGACGGCATGGGGCTGAATGCGGTAGAACTCACTGCCATCGCAAACCAGCGCACCTTCAGCGCCAAGGGTCATGGCAAAGCTGTTGCTGACTTCAAGTAACTGCCGAGCGGCACTTTCGATATCATCACAACCTGTCCAGCCAAGGGCTTCTGCCTGGTTGCAGAAAAGCAGATCGACTCGCTGGCCGATCATCTGCTGCAATCCCTCCTTGAAAAAGGTCACCATGCCGGGGTCGGAAAGACTCAGCGCCGTTTTCACACCGTGTTGCTCGGCAATCTCTCTGGCGCGGATAGCGGCCTGGCGCCCGCTATCCGAGGTAACCAGGTAGCCCTCCAGATAGAGGTACTCAGAGCTGGCGATCGCCTCCGGGTGCAGCTCCAGTTCAGACACCGTTTCGCTGACCCCGAGGTACGTGTTCATGGAACGTTCTGCATCCGGTGTGATCAATACCAGGCACTTGCCAGTAATACCTTCGGCGAGTTTGCCGTTATGGTGGTAGTCCACGCCAGCATCGGCCAGGTCATCGAGATAGAAGCGACCATGCTCATCATCGGCCACCTTGCAGGAATAGAAGGCATTGCCCCCAAAACTGCTGACAGCAATGATGGTGTTGGCAGCGGAGCCCCCACTGGCCCTTTTGGAGGCGGTGAGATGATCCGAGAGGTGGTCGAGAAGCTCATGATGACGTTGTTCATCCACCAGCGTCATCAACCCTTTGTCGACTTGAAGCTGTTGCAAATCGTGGTCTGTGACTTCAATTTCGGTATCAACCAGAGCGGCGCCCAGGCCATAAACATGGTATTTGGTCATAGGAAAAGACGTTTATGAAAAGGAGTGAGGAGGCTATTATGCCCGGCGCCCTGTCAGAGTAAAGAATGGGTTCATTTTTCGTGTATTGCTGAACCCGCGAGGAGAGCCTTTTGGCGAGAAAGTCGAGAAAAAAGAAGTCGCGCAGCCGCCGTGGATCGTCCTCTGGTCGCCGTTGGCTATGGCGTTTTCTGCTGGTCACCCTGGTGGTTTCGGTGTTGGCACTGCTGGTGCTCGATGCCGTGGTGTATCAGAAATTTTCCGGTAAGAAATGGTCGTTACCCTCCCACGTCTACAGTCGTGCTCTGGAACTTTATCAGGGGCAGTCGCTGGGCCGGGAGCAATTGCAGTGGGAATTGGGCAACTTGGGTTACCACCGCGTTTCTGCGGCAAAAAACCCGGGGGAATACAGTGTCTCCAGCAATCGCGTGGAGCTTTATTCCAGGGGGTTTGAGTTCTGGGATGGCTCGGAACCTGCCCGCCTGATGCGCGTCGCCTTTCAAGGCGACAGTGTTCATGGATTGACGGATAGCCGGGGGGCGCTGCTGCCGCTGGCCCGCCTGGAGCCAATGGTGATCGGCGGGATCTATCCCTCGCACAAGGAAGATCGGGAACTGGTCAAGCTGGAGCAATTGCCGCCCTCGCTGGCAGATGGACTGGTCGCTGTTGAGGATCAGGGTTTTTATCAACACCATGGCCTGTCTTTTCGCGGCGTGGCCCGTGCCATGGTGGCGAACCTCAAAGAGGGGCGCCTTGCCCAGGGGGGCAGCACGCTTACCCAACAGCTCGTGAAAAACTTTTATCTCAACCAGCGTCGCACGTTGTCGCGCAAGTTGTTGGAAGCCCTGATGGCGGTGATGCTGGAAATTCATTTCAGCAAACAGGAGATTCTCGAAACCTATATTAATGAGGTCTACCTGGGGCAGGCCGGGGACCGGGCGGTACACGGTTTTGGTCTCGCCAGCCGACATTATTTCCAGCGTTCCGTTGAAGAGCTCGAACTGCACCAGGTGGCGCTGCTGATCGGGATGGTCAAGGGCGCGTCCTACTACAACCCCTGGCGTCAGCCGGAGCGCGCGCTGAAGCGTCGCAATCTGGTATTGACGCTTATGTCGGAACAGGGAGTGATTGCGCCTGATGTCTCGCGCCTGGCCCAGCAGAAACCTCTGGATGTGTTGCCGCAACAGCAGGGGCGTGGTGGTCGCTGGCAGTACCCGGCATTTCTGGACTTGGTGAAAAGACGCCTGCGTGAGCAGTACGACGAAGCCGACCTGCAAACGGAAGGGTTGCGGATTTTTACCCGTTTCGACCCCCAGGTACAGCGCAAACTGGAGAGTCGTGTAGCTAACCGTATCGATAATCTGGAGCAGGGTTACCGGATTGAGGCGGGGAAATTGCAGGGTGCTGCCGTCGTTGTCCGGGTTGGCTCAGGAGAGGTGGTGGCCATGGCCGGTGACCGGCAGGCAGGCTACGCGGGCTTTAACCGGGCGCTGGATGCCAAGCGCCAGATCGGCTCAACCGTGAAACCCGCGGTGTATCTGGCGGCACTGGAAAGGCCGTCACAGTATACGCTGGCCACCCTGATTGATGATTCACCCATTGCTGTGGAAGCTGCCGATGGCGACGTCTGGGAGCCACGCAATTTTGGCCGAGAGAGTCATGGGCCGGTGCCCCTCTACGAGGCTCTGGGTCAGTCCTATAACCAGGCGGCTGCGCGACTGGGACTGGAGCTGGGCGTCGACAAGGTGGTGGATTCGGTTAAGCGGCTCGGTTATGAAGGGCATCTGCCTGCTCTGCCGTCGTTGATGCTGGGTGCGGTATCCATGTCTCCGGTAGAGGTGGCGCAGCTTTATCACACCATTGCTGCCAATGGCTTTTATACCCCGTTGCGTGCTATTGACTCGGTGTTTACCTCTGCCAATACCCCGTTGCAACGCTACCCGTTCGAGAGCGAGCAGCGCTTTGACCCCCGGGCAATGCACCTGCTGCACTACGCCATGCAGGTGGTATTGCGAGAGGGAACCGGCAAAAGTGCCTACCGGCGGTTACCCGAGTCGCTGGTGCTGGCGGGCAAAACCGGGACCACCAACGACCAGCGTGACAGCTGGTTTGCGGGTTTCAGTGGAAATTATTTAAGTGTGGTCTGGCTCGGGCGTGATGATAATGGAAAGACACCGCTAACCGGTGGCACCGGCGCCCTGCAGTTGTGGACAGATATTATGGCCAGCCTGGATAACCGCTCCATGGTGTTTAACCAGCCCGATGGCGTCAGTTACTATTGGGTCGAACCTGACAGCGGTTTGTTAAGCCGAGAAGGTTGTGCCGGCGCCCGTTACTTACCCTTCATTGATGGCAGTGAGCCGCGGCAACAAAGTAGCTGTCGCCCGGACACGCTGGAAGGTGTCATAGACTGGTTCAAGGGAAAATTCGGATGGTGACAATACAGCGGCTTTTATCATTAATCATATTAAGTGGTTTGCTGGGGGGCTGTGCACAGGTGTATGTACCGGTCAGTGAATCCAAGTTGCCGCCCAGCAACTCACCCAGCACCTTTCCGCCGCCAGAAACAGAATCCCCGGTCTCTCCTCCTGCCGAGGCAGAATCCGAGCCGGTGAAGCGAATTGAACCTACTGTCTCCACCCCTGTGAAGGGCAATAGCGCGGTGGCATCACTTCTTGAGGAGGCCTGGCGCCTGAACCGGGCCAATGACTATGACCGCTCCAATGCGGTTGCAGAGAGGGCCATGCGTATCGACCATGCCGAGCCGGAAGTCTACCTGGTGATGGCCTCTAATTACGTTGCCATGATGCAGTTGCAGCTGGCTGAACAGTTGGTTCGCCAGGGGCTGCCGTTGGCAGGTCAGAAACCGGGAGTAAAGGCCGAGTTGCAGTCTCTTTTATCGAGGATTCGGGGTAGCCGCTAGCTGTTGAATAACGGCTTGTCGGATCGTGTGCCTTGGTACTTGTAATTCTGTGAAATTCGTCACACTATGCGTTTTTATTTCTTCAAATGCAGTCTTCTCTTCAAGGCTGGGGGTGCGACAGGTAAATGAGCAACTGGCATGGACTTTCCGACCGGGGAGTAGCCATGATCCGCGAACTGGTTCTTGAAACATCGCGGACTGCTTTCAAGACCTTTCTGCACACCGTTCACGACCGCCTGATCGACTATTCACAAAAACCCACCGAGGGCGATCAAGGGTTTGAGTTTCTTCATGCCCGCTCACAGATCAGCGCCCGTCACAATGAAATTTCACGCATTTTCCTGCGCACGCTGGATGAAGCCTTTGATCGCTTTGCCGAGCAGGAGCAGAAGGGCAGTACAAGCCATGTAGATGCCGCATCGCCCACGGGAAAAAATGCCAAAAATATTTCCCTGATGGACGATGCCGACGTCGAGGAAGACCTGGCCCTGTCGAGCATTCGCAAGCGTGCGGAAGTGGATAATACGGAATGGCTTTGGGCTCTGGGCCGGCGCATGAGCATGCTGTCTTCCCGGCAGATTGATGAAGAATTGCAGTTGCCTTTGGCGCCAGGCAGCTTTTGCCAGGCGATCAAGCAGTCCATGGCCGTCGCCACGATTCCATTACAGGCGAAGCTGGTGATCTACAAACTGTTTGATCGGCAGTTTATCCCCGGGCTTGGTGAGCTGTATCAGCAGGCCAATGCAAAATTGGTGGAGCTTGGCGTTCTGCCGCATCTTGATTATCAGGTGGAAAAGGCAAAATCGGGGGACACGGGCCGGTTTACCGGGGCTGAACCCAGAAAGCGTCTGCAGCCTGACGCCGAGCCCCAGATTCCAGTGCTACAGGATGTGGTGTCCCCGGGGCTGCGCCCTGTCGCTGCCCCGTCGAAGGATCTGCCTTCAGGGGAATACCAGAACCAGCTTCTCGACAGTATTTCCCAATTGCAGCAGCAACTGCTGGCGACAGCGCCACAACGTCTTGTTGCCAGACCGGATCAGCCGCTGCAATACACTGAACGCCAGCTGGTTGAGGCCGCCGTTCAGCTACAGCAGTTTGATCAGGTAATGGCGGCAGATATTCTGGCCGCTGCCAGCCAGATCAAACCGCTGGACATAGCCCACGCCAGAGACAACCTGCTGAAACAGCTACAGGAGATCACCCATGCGGAGGAAGCCCCGCCACTGGGTGGCGACGATGTGCGCACCATTGAGCTGGTGGGCATGCTGTTTGAATACATCCTCAATGATGAGCAGATTCCCGACTGTGTCAAAGCACTGTTAAGTTATCTGCATACCCCCATTCTCAAGCTGGCGTTTACCGAGGCTGACTTCTTCCGACATCAGGAGCACCCCGCCCGTTTGCTACTGAATGCCATGGCGGATGCCGGATCGCAGTGGGTCAGCAATGACGGGTCCTGTCAGTTCGATATGCTTGAACAGATCCGCAAAACAGTGCGCGAAATTCTCGATAGTGAAGAGCTGGATACGCGCAAACTGGCGGCATTGCTGATGACGTTCAATGGTTATGTGCAGAAAGTGGAAATGCGTATCCGCCTGCTGGAAAAACGCGCCATGGAACGGGCGCGTGGTGAAGATCGTCTGATTGAAGTGAAACAGCGTATCAATCTTGAAGTCCACAAACGTATTGCCGACAGGGATATCCCCTCGGCGATGCTGCTGTTTTTGTTGCAGCCATGGTCCGACTATATGGCGCACCTGCTGTTACGTTATGGCGAGGACTCCGAGCAGTGGCGACAGGCGCTGGGGCTGGTGGAAGATATGTTGTGGGGCTTGGAGCTGAGTGGCTCAGCTGCGGAGTGGCGGCGCTGGCGCCAGAACTATCCGTGGATGGAGTCCCTTATCCAGAAATGTTTTGATGTGATCGGTTACGACAATGACAAGGCGTTGAAGTTGAAACGATCCATCGACCGCATTTATCAACTGCGTGAACGCAATCTGCAACCGGAAGCGGCGACAGCGGATATTCGCAAGCGGCTGGTGCAAATGTCCGAGCGCAGGGCGGGACAGCGTGCCGATATGTCACATCTAAGCAACCAAGAAAAAACCATTATTGAAAAGCTGCGCCTGATGGAGTTTGGTACCTGGTTTGAACATAAAGATGGTCGCCGTGAAAAAGTGGCCTGGTTTAACCCCAATACCCTGCAATTCCTGTTTGTGGATCAGAGTGGCAAGCGTTCCGGAATGAAAACCGGCAATGAGCTGGCGCGGGCGATCAGTAGTGGTGAGTTACGTATGATAGGCGCCAGTGATAAGCCGCTGGTCGAACGTTCCATGGAATCTATCTTTACGGATCTCAATGGCCGCGCCCAGGCCGGTGTATCGGGCGGACAGCGTGTCGGCTGACAGCGAACGTCGGCGCCTGCCGCGGCTTCAGCTCGATCTGCAGGTCGAGCTGGTGGAGCAGACCAGCGGTGAAACGCTGGGTGTGCTGGTGAATGTGCACCTGGAGGGTTTTCTGATGATGGGTGGGCTGACCCTGAAGCCGGATCATCTCTATCCCGTGCAGCTAAGGCCAGTATCTCCTGTACCCTCACTCGAACCGGTCAGCTTGACCATGGACTGTCTTTGGACAAGGGCCATGGGTCAGCAGGACCGGGTTTGGGCCGGTTGCCAGATTGTTGATTTGTCCCCCGAAGAAAAGCAAAAACTGGCAGTGATGATCGAGCAATTTGCACATGAAGAGTCCGTTGAAGACCCACACCAGCGCCTGGCTTAATGCCTGGGCAGAGTCAGGCGCAGTACTTTAAAGCTGCGATCCTCCGCCACCAGTTCAACCTGTAATTTTTCCTTTTCAGCACAGCTTTCCAACGGCACAAAACGGTTCACCACAAACAGAGCCTGACCACCGGATTTCAGGTGACGGCGGCAGCTGGCAACAAACTGGCTGGTGAGGTCGCCATCGGTGACAAAGCCCTGATGAAAGGGTGGATTACAGAGCACCATGTCAAAGCGTTCCGCAATGCTGTCGCCACAATTTCCGGCAATCACTTTCCCGTGAATTTCCTGGGCTGAAAAGTTGGCTCGACAGCTGAGCAATGCCGCGGCGTTGTTGTCGGTGGCAACGATGCGTGCTTCACAATGTTGTGCTGCCATGCAGGACAAGTAGCCATAGCCGCAGCCCAGGTCGAGAATGCTGTCTTGCTCCACAGTATTGGCCAGGAAATCTGGGAGCAAGGATGCAAGCAGGGCGCTGCCCTGGTCAACCTTGTTCCAGCCGAACTGGCCAGGCTTGCTCTGTAGCATCAACCCTTCGGTATCAATGCAGGTCCGCAGTTGGCGGTAATCGTTATCATCCAGTAGCGGGCTATCCACATCCGACTTTTGCAGCATGGCTAGGTACAGGGTGCCATGCTTTTCCGGTTTGCGGGGGTTTCCGAGGTAGCGGCCGGCCTTCTCTGTATAGGTTTTAATGCCATCACTTTTCTCACCCATCAGGGTGAGGGTGCCGTTGTCACAAAGTAGTCTTCGGGACTGGTTGATGATGTGATGGGTAAGCGCCTTTTCCTTGGCGACCCGGAATAGGATTTGCTCGAAAGCGCCAGAAGCAAATGCTTCTAGCTCGAAGTCGTTAAATTGACAGTTGAAACCTTCCTGTAGCGCGATTTGATAAAGATTGTAGCGGTTGGTGACGATTGTCAGGTTATTAGCTTGCAGCTGATGCAGTGGCGCGGAACCGAGGTTCTCATCCGCCACCAGCAATTGGGGGCCGTCGCAACGCCTTTGTTGCGCTGCCAGTAATGCGATACCTGAATTATTCATGAGGCCCCACGCTGTCGATTTCTGTTTGGGTCAGCGGTCGATACTCTCCCGGAGCCAGTGTAGGGTCCAGCACGATGGCGCCTACCTGCTTACGGTGAAGCGCCGTCACCTGGTTGCCCACTGCAGCAAACATGCGTTTTACCTGATGATACTTACCTTCACTGATGACCAGTAACGCGTGGTGGGCATCAGTGATGGTGAGCTGGGCTGGCAGACAGCGGCGCTTTTCGCCGTCCAGCCACAGGCCGTCGGCAAATTTTTTGATCAATGCCTCATCCAGGGGTTGATCGACCTGCACGCGATAGGTCTTAAAGCATTGGCTGCGAGGGGAGGTAACACGATGGTTCCATTGGCCGTCGTCGGTGATCAGTAGCAGGCCGGTGGTATCAATATCCAGCCGTCCTGCAATCTGCAGTTGTTCCGGACGGGGTTCGTCCAGCAAGTCGAGCACGGTGGGGTGATCACTGTCTTTGCTGGCGGAGACAACACCCTCTGGCTTGTTGAGCATCAAATAGCGCGGACCGGGCGTGGCAATAGGCATGTTGTCCACGCAGATCTGATCATCACTGGTGACCGTTATTGAAGGGTTGCCGACGGTCTCGCCGTTAACGTCCACCCGTCCATGACGTAGCAGCTGTTTCACTTGGGAGCGGGAATAGTCTGAGGCGTTGCTGATGTAGCGATCCAGGCGCACGGGCAATATTCCGGGGTAATGTTAGGGTAAGTTTGCGCCATGCCGTTGGAGCAGACAATGCTGAGGTTGGCATCAGTCGCGCAGGCTGATGATCTCCCACTGCCGCTGTTCAGCCACCGACCGCAATTGCGGGCAGGGGTCCACGGCTACGGGGCGATCTACGATCTCCAGTAGGGGCAGGTCATTGATAGAGTCACTATAAAAACTGCTACCACTCAGGTTATAGCCGGTTTCTGCAAGCCAGGCGTTAAGGCGAACAACCTTGCCCTCCTTGTAGCTCGGTACGCCGCTAACCTTCCCTGTGTAATGGCCATTGTGCTGTTCTGGCTCTGTGGCAATCAGGACATCGGCGCCCAGCTTGTTGCTGATGGGCTCCACCACAAAGCGATTGGTGGAAGTTATGATGATCAACAGGTCACCACGGTCCCGATGTTGTTGTAACAGTTGTTCGGCGCGGGGGAGCCACATGGGGGCAATCACCTCCCGCATAAATATTTCGTGCAGGGAGTTGAGCTCCTCTCTACCCAGTTCTGCCAGAGGTTGCAGGGCAAATTCAAGGTAAGCATTCATGTCCAGATTGCCAGCCTGGTAGTCCCGGTAAAAGCGATCATTCATTTCACTGTAATACGCCGGGTCTACCTTGTGGTGAGAGACCAGAAACTCTCCCCAGCCGTGGTCACTGTCCCCGGCGATAAGGGTATTGTCGAGGTCAAACAGGGCGATTGGCATGGCTTGGCGGACTCATCTGATGCAAAAGGCGGCATAGCTTAACGAGAGATGGGACTGTCCTCAACTGCGTATTTAGGGTAAGTTTGCCTATTGGCATGTATAGATATAAGAAAAAATCCAGGGGTTGAGTTGTGGTAGATCGCGAAGGGTTTCGCCCCAACGTAGGTATTGTGATTTCTGACGGCGTGGGCAAATTGCTCTGGGCCAAGCGTATTGGCCAGGATGCCTGGCAGTTCCCTCAAGGCGGTATCAATCGTGGTGAAAAACCGGAAGATGCCTTATATCGTGAGCTTTTTGAAGAGGTTGGCCTGGAGCCCGGAGACGTTACGGTTCTTGGGTGCACCCGTGGCTGGCTGCGGTACCGTCTCCCCAAGGCCATGCAGCGGCGCAACAGCAAGCCGTTGTGCGTGGGTCAAAAACAAAAGTGGTTTATGCTTAAGCTGGTTGGAGAGGAAACTCGCATCCGGCTGGACCTCAATGCCAAGCCGGAGTTTGATCACTGGCAGTGGGTGAACTACTGGTACCCGGTTGGCCAGGTGATTGATTTCAAAAGGGATGTTTATCGCAAGGCACTCAAGGAATTGGCGCCTTTACAGTGTGAGATGGAGCGCAGGAACTAGATGCTCGAATCACTCAGAAATATTGTTCAGGAAGTCAACTCCGCCAAGGATTTTGGCGAAGTCCTGCGGCTGATTGTGCATCTGGTCAAACAGGTGATGGATACAGGCATGTGTTCTGTTTACCTGTATAGCCCTTCGACCAATACCTACGTGCTGATGGGCACCGACGGACTCAACCCGGATTCAGTGGGCAAGGTTCATCTGTCATCCCGGGAGGGCCTGGTGGGTCTTGTCGCTTCCCGGGCTGAGCCCATTAACCTGGAAGAGGCCGAAGCACACCCCAATTTCGCATTTTTCCCGGAAACCGGGGAGCAGCGCTACCGTTCGTTTCTCGGGGCACCCATTATTCATCATCGTAAAGTGCTCGGGGTGCTGGTGGTTCAGCAGCAGGAACGTCGTCGTTTTGATGAGAGTGAAGAATCATTTCTGGTGACGGTTTCCGCACAATTGGCGGGGGTTATTGCCCATGCGGAGGCCACCGGAGAGCTGGACCGGCTGATGAATCCGCGCCAGGTAGTGGTTCACGAGCGAATCTATCCCGGCGTGGCAAGCGCTCCCGGTGTTGCTATCGGCACGGTGGTGGTAGTGGCACCTTCCGCAGACCTGAATGCTGTTCCCGAACGCCGGGCGGTGGATCTGGAGGCAGAGCTCTGCCAGTTCCGGCAGGCGATGGAGCAAACCAAGCGGGATATCCGGGTTCTCGATGCCAGCATGGTCGGTAAGCTGAGCGATGAGGAGCGTGCGCTATTCGATGTGTATGTGCGCATGCTCGATGATCATTCCATGGGTGGTGAAGTCATTGGACTGATCAAAGAGGGGCTCTGTGCTCAGAGCGCCTGGGCACAGGTGGTGTTGCGCCATGTGCGTATGTTCAAAAGCATGAAAGACAGCTATATGCGCGAGCGTGCCTCGGATGTCGAGGATCTCGGGCGCCGTGTATTGGCTAACCTGCAGCAAAGTGAAACCAAGCGCACCTCGTTTCCGGAACACATGATCATGATGGGGGAAGAGCTCTCCGCGGCCTCCTTTGCCGATGTGCCTCTGGAGAAGGTTGCTGCGATTGTTTCTGTGAAAGGCTCCCGCAATTCCCATATGGCCATCCTCGGGCGGGCCATCGGCATACCCACCGTGATGGGAGCCGTGGATCTGCCCTGGGGTCGCCTGGATGGGGAGGAAGTGATAGTCGACGGCCATACTGGGCAGGTCATCGTGTCTCCCAGGGAAGAGTTGCGCCAAACCTACATGCAGCAGATCTATGAAGAGAAGTTGCTGGCTGCGGATCTGGAGAAACTCACAGACGAACCCTGTGTCACAGCGGATGGCCATCATCTGTCACTTTGGGTGAACACCGGTTTGCGACTGGATTCCCAGCTGTCACTGGATCGCGGAGCTGAAGGTGTGGGCCTTTATCGAACAGAAATCCCGTTTCTGATGCTGGATCGCTTCCCGTCCGAGGAAGAGCAGCGCAAAGCCTACCGGGAACACCTGGAAATGTTTGCGCCCCGCACGGTTACCATGCGCACCCTGGATATTGGTGGTGATAAGGACCTGCCTTATTTCCCCATTGAAGAGGCCAATCCGTTTCTGGGATGGCGGGGCATACGTATTTGTCTGGACCACCCGGAAATTTTCCTGGTACAGCTGCGGGCCATGATGCGAGCCAGCGAAGGGTTGAACAATCTCAGCATTCTACTGCCGATGATTTCCAATGTTCCGGAACTGGAAAGTGCCCTGCAACTGATTTACCAGGTCTACGATGAACTCACAGAGGAAGAGGGCTACCAGATCGAAATGCCCAATGTTGGCGCCATGATAGAGGTGCCCGCTGCGGTGTACCAGATTCGGGAACTGGCCCGTCGGGTAGACTTTCTCTCAGTGGGGACCAATGACCTGACACAATACCTGCTGGCGGTCGACCGCAATAATCCCCGCGTGGCCGAGCTCTACCACGCCTGTCACCCCAGCGTGTTGCGCGCCCTCTGGGCGATTGCCGAAGGCGCCCGGGGTGAGGATACCCCGGTCAGCGTGTGTGGTGAAATGGCAGGTGACCCCATCGGTGCGGTGCTGTTAATGGCCCTTGGTTTCAGGGTGTTGTCCATGAGTGCCACCAACCTGCTCAAGGTGAAGGCCATTCTCAGACAGGTCAGCCTTTCCGAGGCAGAGCAGCTGCTGGAGGAGGTCATGCTGATGCCCGATGCCGGTTCAGTCTGGCGGCATATGGAAAAAGCATTGAAAAAACCTGAAGTGGCTGCGCTGTTTCGCAGCAGCAGTGCTCACTGATTCTGTTCATTAAAGGAAAACTCTTTTAACTCCCCTGTAATGCCTCCCTTCAGGTAACTTTGTTCCAGAAAGTGGCAGTGGCCATCGAGGTCTTTCATTAATACTGTGCTACTCCGTGTGCCATAGTGGTTGGAGCGAATAAAGGGCGGTGAAAGCATGCGCTCCAGTTCGATGCCCACGCCGGTATCCGGCAACAGTTCATCATGATATGGGGTGTCCCTGTGCAACGATTCGAGCAGCAAGCCCGGGTCCGGATTTTGAGAGCAGATCAGGGTTTGCAAGGCTTCTCGTGCATGACTGGCTTTCGGCCAGGGGGTATCCAGCAAATGGTTGGACAGAGTATAAATTCCCGCATCCAGTACTTGTATCCGGTGCGTGCGATTGGAGCAGTAGAGCAGTGTCTGGTCGTCGCCCATTAACAGGTTGAAAGGACTGTACTCCCCGCTATCGGAAAGCACCTGGCTGCCATAGTCAGTAAGGCTGCCATCGTGCTGCAGGCAGCCGGTGGTCAATGCGCCACGAGAGCGGGGAGCGTGTTCCGGCTGGGCTTCACGGTAGTTGGTGACTGCGCTCCAGCGACCATCCCGGCGAATGCCCAGCCAGGTGCCGCCAGCCTGCAGATCACGACCACCAAGAATGTCCGGGTTGTCCTCCCAGAAATGTGCTGCTGCAGTGGGGCGCTCATAGAACTCGTCGCGATTGGCCACCAGAATCAGCGGGTATTGGGGATGGGTTTGCCAAGCAAAGGCGATCAGACACATGGCGTTATTGTAGCTCACCAGTCGACAAGCTATGATCCCTGCAAACATAGCTGTCGTACATTGCTTTCATGCTGACTTACCCCGCCATTGATCCCGTCGCATTTTCCCTTGGCCCTTTCCAGGTGCACTGGTACGGACTGATGTACCTGATCGGATTTATTGCTGCCTGGCGTCTGGCGCTGAAACGCAGCGAACGCCCCTGGTCTCCGGTGCGACGCAAACAGGTGGAGGACCTGGTGGTGTATTGCGCCTTTGGTGTGATTTTGGGCGGGCGATTCGGTTACGTGATTTTCTATAACCTGGAAAAATGGCTGTCAGATCCTCTCTGGTTGTTTCGGGTGTGGGAAGGTGGCATGGCTTTCCACGGTGGCTTAATTGGCGTTCTCATTGCGCTGTGGCTCTACGCACGTCACATTCAGGG
>SBGI01000181.1 GCA_006227015.1 Gammaproteobacteria bacterium | reverse complement strand
CTGATGAAAGAAAACATGCCGGTTGTCGCTGTCTCTGATAGCCTTCATACTCGAAATATCTCAGAAAAACCGGCGTGGGCGGAACAATATGGCGGTGGGTGAAGTGGCGGAGCGATTGCTGGATTTGGGTAATGTACTCAATGATCTGGTCACAGATGGCCTGCTTTCTCAGCAGGATGCGAATGCAATTGCCGGTTCCCAGCGCAACCGGGAGCAATCGTTACTGCATCCATTGGCCTATATCGCTGGCCAACGCCCGGAAAACCGTGCTGAGCCGGGCAAACAATTGTCCATTGAAAGCCTCACCTCTTGGTTGAGTGAACGCTCCGGCCTGGATGTGGCTCACATCGACCCCCTGAAGGTCGATGTCACCTCTGTCACTGGCGTGATGTCGTTTCAGTTTGCCCGTCGCCATAACATTCTCTGTATTGACGCAAGCGGAGATGAGTTGGTAGTCGCCACCTCGCAGCCCTTCATGACTTCCTGGCTGGAAGATCTGAAACAAACCACGCGCAAGCCCATACGGCGGGTGGTGGCAAATCCGGTGGATATTGCCAAGTACACCCTTGAGTTCTATTCGCTGGCAAAGTCGGTGTTTGGTGCCAAGGGCATTGCTGGAACTAATAAAGCGGGGGTAGCCAATTTCGAGCAACTGCTCCAGATTGGTTCCCTGAAGGATCCCGATGCGCAGGATCAGCACATCATCAATATCGTCGACTGGCTGCTGCAGTATGCCTTTGATCAGCGCGCCAGCGATATCCACCTGGAGCCGCGCCGGGAAAAAGGCAAGATCCGTTTTCGTATCGACGGTGTGCTACACCAGGTGTATGAACTACCTGATGCAGTGATGACCGCGGTGACCAGCCGCCTGAAAATTCTGGGTCGCATGAATGTGGCTGAAAAGCGTCGCCCGCAGGATGGCCGCGTGAAGACCGTCACGCCAGAGGGCAATGAGGTGGAGCTGCGCCTGTCGACGCTGCCCACTGCCTTCGGGGAAAAACTGGTGATGCGGATATTCGATCCGGATGTGCTGCTTCGCGGCTTTCAGGAGTTGGGGTTGTGTGGAGATGACCTGGCGCGCTGGCAGGAAATGACGGGCCGACCGCACGGTATTGTACTGGTGACGGGCCCCACCGGATCGGGAAAAACCACCACGCTGTATTCAACCCTCAAGGAGTTGGCAACAGAGGATGTCAATGTCAGCACCATTGAGGACCCCATCGAGATGGTGGAAGACAGCTTCAATCAAAGCCAGGTGCAACCAAAAATAGAATTCAGCTTTGCCGCCGGTATTCGCACCCTGATGCGACAGGATCCGGACATTATCATGGTGGGTGAGATTCGGGATCTGGAGACAGCCGAAATGGCGGTGCAGGCGGCGCTGACAGGACATCTGGTGCTGTCGACGCTACATACCAACGATGCCCCAACGGCCATTACCCGGCTGCTTGATCTGGGTGTTCCTGCACACCTGATCAAGGTTACCTTGAATGGCGTGATGGCCCAGCGGTTGGTGAGGACTCTATGCCCTCATTGTAAAGAGGCCGTGCAAGTGAGTGGGGCCGAATGGGATTCGCTGGTGACGCCATGGAAAGTTAAGTCGCCTCAACAACTATATCGCCCGGTGGGCTGCCTTGAATGCCGAAATACCGGTTACCTCGGGCGTCAGGGTATCTACGAGATCTTGCCGGTCACGGAAACTATTCAACCGCTGATTACGGCAGATACGGATACCACCGCGTTGCGCCTGCAGGCCATGAAAGAAGGCATGCGCACCCTGCGGCTCAGCGGTGCCCAGAAAGTCGGTGCAGGCACCACGTCCGTGGAGGAGGTGTTGAGAGTCGCACCAGCGTCAGGGAAATAATAATGAACTGCTGGTATCTGAAAGATAACCAGCAGCGATAAATAATTGGCGGTTCCCTATGACCGCATACGACTGAGAAAGACCATGCATGAATCATCTTTGCCATCACCTTTGAGGGATAACTGGCTGCATCGCCATGAGCAGTTCTGCAGCCGGGCCAACCAAGAGCAGGCTGATTGGCTTGATAAGGCGCTGCAAGATAAACAGTTTGCTCACGCCATTGGGCTGGCTTGGGGCGGCAGTGAGTTTATTGCCAACACTTCTATACAGCAGCCTGCCATGTTTCAAGAGCTGGTGATCTCAGGCGACCTGGACAGCTCCCTTGCTCCCGGTGATCTGAAACAGCGATTGCGTTCCCGGTTGGCAGACGTTACCAGCGAAGATGAACTGCTGAAATTGCTACGCATGTTTCGCAATCGGGAAATGGTGCGCATCATCTGGCGTGATTTCACCCGCATGGCGGTGCTTGAAGAAACCACGGGAGACATGACGTCACTGGCGGAAGCGATTCTGGACGCAACCCTGGATTTTCTATACACCCGTGCCTGCGAGGAATGGGGTACCCCGGTCGATCATCAGGGTAACCCCCAGCACATGGTCATTCTCGGTATGGGAAAGCTGGGAGCCTGGGAGCTGAACGTCTCTTCCGATATCGATCTGATTTTTACCTATCCCGAAGCTGGCGAGACCAGTGGCGGCAAGCGCAGTCTCAGCAACCAGGAATTCTTTGTTCGCCTAGGGCAGCGACTCATCAAGGCGCTGGATGCCCGTACGGCGGATGGCTTTGTGTTTCGGGTGGATATGCGCCTGCGACCTTACGGTCAGAGTGGTGCCCTAGTGCTCAACTTTGATGCCA
>SBGI01000162.1 GCA_006227015.1 Gammaproteobacteria bacterium | reverse complement strand
GAACCCGCTGAACGGGATTATTGGTCACTGGTGTTTGAAATTCTCAGTGCGATGCACCGGGGTACATTGGGCTTTGAGCAAAGCCTCCTCAAAACGCTGATGACCGTAGAAAAACAGTTGCGTGTTATGGAAGAGAACCGTGATGCCTCTGCGTTTTACCCGCTGGATATTCAACAGCGATTGCTGGCCTATTTTGCCCTGTCCGGGTTACAGAGTGACGGTGCAAAAATACTGGCAGAGAAACTTGGTGTGAGCTCTCCGGGCCTGACCAGTCAGGACGTCTATGAGAACCGGGACAGTTTCACGGGCGACAGTGACAAACCGCTGAGTGTGCTGCTGGTGGCAATTGCCGAGCAGGTGGATCAGCTACGGCAGCAACTGGATGAAGGCATGTCTTCTGATGCAGGTGCTGCAGAAATCTGTGAGGAACTGGCAGCAGGGCTCAGCCTGTTGGGCGAATTATGCGAGCAGAGTCATCTGAAGCTTGCCAGTCAACGCTGCCGGGTCCATGTCGCCGGCATTGAAAGTCTGCAGGGCGGGCAGTTACCGATGCAGCTCTATGAGCAGCTGGCCGACACGTTACTGTACCTGGACTGTATTTTGACAGAACTGCAGACCCAGTCGCTTTCGGAGTCCCGTATTGCGCAGGTGAATACACGTAGTCTGAAGCAGGTGGTTGAGAGCAATATCGTTGAACATGCCGAGAGAAGAGCGCTTCAGGAAGCCACTGACCACCTGTCAGTGGTCATGCAGATGACGGCTGACTATTGTGATGGCATTGCCGGTGATGAAGTGGCAGAGCCACTGCTGGATAACTTTAAATTGATTCTCGGGCCGATGGGTATGCTGGAACTGACCCGTGCAGAACATGTTGCACAGCGTTGCCTTGAGATTCTCAATCGTTGTGTTACCTCCGGTGGCAGCGTTACATTGGCCACAACGATGGAGGCTTTTGCCGATGCTATTGTCAGCCTGGAGTATTACCTGCAAAACCGCCGCTGGAACCGCAATTTTGACGATGCGGTATTAAGCGTGGCGGAAGAGTGTCTGTTAACCCTCGAAGCAGCCTAGCAGCCATCTTTGATGGTCAGTTCAACGCCATTGAGTCATTTTCTGTCTTGTAGTTCTCTGCCAGAGGGTATCCATAAACCCCCTTTGTTACTTGCTGTTAAAGGGCAGCAGGTGGCTGTCAATACAGCGGCCCCTGAACAAATTTTCCTGCCGGAATCACTGGCTTCTCCACTGCATGCACAACGACACTTACTGGGTGTGCTTGATGGACACCCCTGTTACACCGTCGATTTATCAACTGCCGAGTTACCCCCCGGATTCAGTCTTGTTGGTCTACGATCATTACTCGGCGACCTGGATGAGACCCGTTTCCAACTGGTGGGCCGGGCCTGTCAAATAGTGCAATGGGATCATCAGCACCGTTATTGTGGTCGCTGTGGCAAGGCAACTACCGTTATTACCGAAGACCGGTCACGATCCTGCGATACCTGCCAGGAGCGCTTTTATCCACGCTTGTCCCCCTGCGTCATTGTGGTGGTCCGTCGAGGAGAGCACTGCCTGTTGGCAAGCAGTGCCCGCTGGGAAGGGCGCTATTACAGTGCGCTGGCCGGGTTTATTGAACCGGGGGAAACCGTTGAGCAGGCGCTGCATCGTGAAGTGATGGAAGAAGTCGGCATCCGTGTATCCAATCTGACCTATTTTGCCAGTCAGCCCTGGCCGTTTCCTGGGCAGTTGATGTTGGGGTTTCACGCTGACTACCTGAGCGGGGATATCCAGGTGGATGGTGAGGAAATTGTCGCAGCGGATTGGTGGCATTATAGGGAATTGCCCCCTCACCCTGATGAAAATACCCTCTCGGGTCAGCTTATTCGCCATTTTGTCACCACCTGTAGCGACAGGGAGAGTTAATCATGTCGATTCCCATCTCAGTCATTATGGTTGGCGCCATTCTGTTGCTGGTTCTTGGACTCAAGGCGCTGATTGGGCAGGGTATGTTGGCGGCCGTTTTGCGCTCTGTCCTGGGGTTGCTGCTAATTGCGGGCAGCGCGGTGCTGTTCCTGGCCGGGTATGACCTGCACAGTTATCGATCCTTGGTGGATGAACAGGCTGTGGTCACCATGCAGTTTCAGAAACTGCAGTCCCAGCGCTACCGGGTGATTCTGGTGGAGAGCAATGGGGAGCAGTACCGCTATCACCTGAGCGGCGACCAATGGCAGCTGGATGCGCGAATCTTGAAGTGGCACCCAACACTGGGCAGCCTGGGCTTCAAGTCGTTGTATCGGCTGGATCGTTTAAGCGGCCGTTATGCTGATATTCGCCAACAGCTTGAGGCTCCGGCCAGCGCGCATCAGCTGATTGAACCGCCCACTGATTTTGATACCTGGATACTCCTCAAAAAATTCCCGGGCCTTGGGCAGTGGGTAGACGCTCAATATGGCAGTGCCACGTTTTTGCCCATGGCCGATGGTGCCATCTATGAAGTCAAGTTGGCTTTTGGTGGTCTGCTAGCTCGCCCAGCCAACGCGGAGGCGAAAGAAGCCGTATCGAGATGGCGTTGAAATTAAATGACAGGGTAACGCAGGGCTGAAACAGCCCTGCTCGCCGATATTCCCTGGGGAAGCTAGAACGCCACCCGATCTTTACCTTTTAATTCAAGGATGGCGCGTGCCTCGTCCGGTGTGGCGATTTCCAGCCCCAGACCTTCAATGGTTTTACGAACCTGATAGACCTG
>SBGI01000025.1 GCA_006227015.1 Gammaproteobacteria bacterium | reverse complement strand
AACGCCGAGGTCATGATGCAGGATTACGCAACTGCTCTGGCCAACCAGGCTGCTCTGGGATAAGCACATGCAACTTATCGATCCACGCCACTGCGCCCTTGTGGTTGTGGATATTCAAAGCCGTCTGATGCCGGTGATCCACAATGCCGACACCGTGATCCAGAACACTCGGAGGCTGCTGCAAGCATCCCGATTATTGGATATTCCCCGCCTGTTCACGGAACACAATGCCAAGGGCCTTGGGCGCACCGATGAACGCCTGGATATACAGCCTGATGAACCGGTACTTGAGAAAATGACGTTCGACGCCTGCCGAGCGCGTGGTGCCGACGTGGCGATGCCGATGGCCAAACAACTGATCGTGACAGGTTGTGAAGCCCATGTTTGCGTATTGCAAACTGTCTTCGGACTGATTGAAGCAGGCAAACAGGTGTTTGTCGCCAGCGATGCCATCGGTTCTCGCACCGCAGACAACCGTGATACCGCCCTGCAGCGCATGGCGGCCAATGGTGCGGAAATTGTCTCCACGGAAATGGTGCTGTTTGAATGGCTGGGCAGTGCTGATCATCCCCGGTTCCGGGATGTGTTACGGCTTATCAAATAACTGCTTTCAGCGCGCCTTGCTCCCCTCGTAAAGAGACATGAAACGTTTTGTGCTGAACCCGTCCATCCGCTTGCTGCCCACCAGAATAATGGGTACACCTCGACCATTGAGCGCCTCATAATCCCGACGCCCCTTGCGGGATGTCTCGATGTCGTATTCATTAAACGCGATGCCCTGCTTCTGAAAGTAATGCCGTGCTTTCTTGCAGACACCACACCATTCGGCGCTGTACATCACCACCTTGCCCCTCTCTCTGTCATCGAGGAAATCACTGTTGGATACCGCGGGTGAGGTAATGGTGTTGATCTTCAATTCCAGGGACTGCGCCGAAACATCTTCCGGCTTCTGATCACTGTAGTGAGTCCGGCCACTGGCGTCTTTCCAGGAATAAATTTCACCCTGAACGGGGGAAAACCCCAGCAAGGCAGCAAACAGAACCATCCCGACCCTGAGTCTTAACGCCATCACAATTCCCTGTATAAAACTTGATCTTAAAACCGCAGTATAATCCCAGTCCGGGCCGCCCACGGCAACCCGGCACATTCAAGAATGGACACGTTACCGGATACCCACAAGCCATGAGTGAGCACAGTTATCGCCTGATCATTTCCTGCCCCGACCGCGTCGGACTGGTCGCCGCCGTCAGTACCTTTCTGGCACAGGAAGGTGGACTGCTCACCGAGGCCAATTACTATTGCGATCCCGAGAGCAACTGGTTCTTCATGCGACAGGTGATTGCCGCAGACTCGCTCCCTTACGATGCCGAAGAACTCTCCGCACGCTTTGCCCCGCTGGCCGAGCGGTACCAGATGCAATGGCGTCTGACCGATACCGGCACCCCGAAGCGCGTTGTTTTGATGGCCAGCAAACAGGCCCACTGCCTGTCGGACCTGCTCTATCGGTGGCGCAGCAAGGAAATGCAGTTTGATATTCCCTGCGTCATTTCCAATCACGACGACCTGCGCAGTTACGTCAACTGGCACAACATTCCCTACCACCACACGCCGGTTGACCCGGACAACAAAGCGCAGCACTTCAGTGAAGTGGAACAGCTGATCGAACAGAGCCAGGCCGATGTGATTGTGCTGGCCCGCTACATGCAGATTCTGCCCCCGGCATTGTGTGCCCGCTATCCGGGACAAATCATCAATATCCACCACAGCTTCCTGCCCGCCTTTGTCGGCGCCAAGCCCTATCATCAAGCGGCGGAACGCGGCGTTAAATTGATCGGCGCCACCTGCCACTATGTCACCAGCGATCTGGATGCCGGCCCGATCATTGAGCAGGATGTGGTGCGTATCAGCCACCACGACAGTATTCCCGACCTGGTCCGCAAGGGTAAGGATGTTGAGAAGACGGTACTGGCCAAGGGCCTGCGCTATCACTTGGAAGACCGGGTCCTGCTCCACGGCAATAAGACCATCGTCTTCGAATAGACGAGCGTGCTAACGTCGGCCCCTGCCGGCCACCCAGAATTTCTGCATCTCGATGTACATAAAGGACGCTGTCCAGCCGATCAGGATAAGTCCCGTGAGCGCCTCCAATCCAGCCAGGAAACGAATGTGTCCGAATGGCTCGATATCCCCATAGCCAAGGGAAGTGTAGTTGCTGAAAGAGAAATAGCTGCAGTCGAGAATCGACCCATCGAAATTGCCGCCCAGTGAGCCAGCGCCTCCAACCCGTAACAACAGGTAGTAGGCATAGGCAAACACCCAGATTTCCGCCACGTGGGCGAGAAACGCCCCACAGATGCCACACAACACCCGAAAGCGCGGAGCAATGCCCAGCTTCGGCAGCAGCAGGGCCAGCCGGTACAATGCTTCGTAGTGAATCAGCACAGCGATACCCACCACGGCAGAGTTAAACAGGAAAATTTTACCTAACCCTTCCACGACTAGCTCCAGAACGCCACAGCCTGATAGGCGTGGAAATTAAACAACCACAGTGCCACCAGCAGTGCCACCGTAATAAACCACTCATTGCCATCCAGCCCCAAGTGCGACCAGATATAGTGGCGCAAAAACTCCCACTCCCCGGCAACAACGGACTCCCCCTTCTGCTGCCGCAACCATACCTCCAGGTCTGTCAGCGGACAGCGCCAACCAATCAGCATGATGGAAACGCCATAAACGGCGCAGAAA
>SBGI01000026.1 GCA_006227015.1 Gammaproteobacteria bacterium | reverse complement strand
CAGACCCCGGTGATTATCATGAATGACCTGGATCTGGGTATGAATGAACACTTTTCTGAGCCGTTGGAATGGGATGATGCAACCTGTTACAACCGAGGCAAAGTGCTCTCAGAAGCCGATCTGGAAGACATGAAGGAGCGTTATGGTCGTTATCTGGATGTAGATAATGACGGCATCTGTTATCGGACCTATCCCGGCACCCATCCCACCAAAGGCGCGTTTTTTACACGCGGCACGTCACGCGACCCCTATGCCGTATACACCGAAAACAGTGATGCATATGTGGATAATATGGAGCGCTTATTGGTCAAGTGGGAGACTGCCAAGGGGTATGTGCCGAAACCGGAGTTTCGGCCTGCGGGTAAAGCGACCACCGATGGCATTATTTACTTTGGCACCACCATGGCTTCTGCGGAGGAGGCATTGGATATCCTGAACGAGCAGGGTGTTCATCTGGATGCAATGAGAATTAGAAGCTTTCCCTTCAATGCAGATGTCGAAGCCTTTCTTGAAAACCATGATCAGGTATATGTGGTGGAACAAAATAGAGATGGGCAACTGCGTACCCTGTTGATTAATGAGTGTGAGATAGCGCCGGACAAACTGAAAGCACTGTGCTGTTTTGACGGCATGCCGGTGACAGCCCGCTGGATTGTTGATCATGTCCTGGGGGGTGGAAAAGCGGCCCGTCCGGTGCCTGCCATCAAGGAGGTTAAAGCATGACTTACATGCGGCCCGAATTCCGTCACCCCGATTTACCCGTTAACGACCTGGGCTACACCAGAAAGGACTACGAAGGGGCCATATCCACACTCTGTGCCGGCTGTGGTCACGATTCAATCAGCGCTGCGGTGATTCAGGCTTGTTTCGAGTTGGCTATCGAGCCACACAAGGTGGCAAAAATATCGGGCATTGGCTGTTCATCCAAAACGCCCACCTATTTTTTAGGCAAGTCACACGGCTTTAACTCGGTACATGGGCGCATGCCTTCCGTGGCCACTGGAGCCAACCTCGCCAACCGTGATTTGACTTACATAGGTGTATCTGGCGATGGCGATACCGCTTCAATTGGTATGGGACAGTTTGCCCACGCGGTTCGCCGCAATCTCAATATGTTGTATCTGGTGGAAAACAACGGTTGTTATGGTTTGACCAAAGGCCAGGATTCAGCCACGTCTGATATCGGTTCAATTGGCAAAAAGGGCACGCCCAACCTGTTTGAACCCATCGACCTCTGTACCCTGGCACTGGAATTGGGCGCAACATTTGTGGCCCGCAGTTTTTCAGGGGATAAAGACCAGCTCGTGCCATTAATCAAGGCTGCCATCAGTCATTGTGGCTTCGCACTGATTGATGTGATGTCGCCCTGTGTGACATTCAACAACAACCCAAACTCCACCAAAGGCTATGAGTTTGTGCGCGACCATATTGCGGCCACTGGTAAGACCGACTTTATTCCCGTGCGCAAGGAAATCATGGCGGACTATAGCCCGGGCTTTACCCAGGAAGTTACCCTGCACGACGGCTCGGTGATACACCTCTATAAAAACGATAGTGACCTGGATTTACATGATCGCTTGAGCGCCATTCAGGCCATTCACCGGTGCAAGGAAAAAAATGAGATCCTCACGGGCCTCCTGTACCTCGACCCGGATTGCGAAGACCTACACCAGATTCTCGGTACTGTAGAAAAACCACTGCGCGACCAGGACGAAGAAGTACTCTGCCCGGGCAGCAAGGCGCTGGAAGCGATCAACGAAAGTTTGCGTTAATTTAAATAACAAAAAAGCCCCGCTCTTTGGTGGGGCTTTTTTTTGTTCGGGGCTGGAATCGCAGCTAGGTGACTGGTTGCAGTTGCTCACCATACGAGCGTGTGGTGTAGTTGCGGGCTAGTTGTAACGGATGGTCATAATGAAACACATAATCAAGCCATTAATTCTGGGGTTGTCTTTGTTTGTCTGGGCTTCAGGTAATGTTTATGCAGCGGAATCTGAAGAACTGGATGCTGGAAGCAGTGACAATACTGCCGCTGTGGTGGATCAATCCCGTGCATTGTCTGTGGCGGAAAAGGCTCAATCGCAATTTTACCGTGGTATGACCTCTTACCTAGAAGGAGACTATGAATCAGCCGCCAGGAGTTTTCACCAGGCAGCAGGGCAAGGGCATGCCAATGCGCAGTTTACCCTCGGGGTGATGTACTACCAGGGGGATGGCGTCGACCAGGACTACAAAGAAGCGATCAAATGGTATCGCCTGGCGGCGGATCAGGGTCTGGCTCCCGCGCAGTTCAATGTCGGCATGATGTACTACCTGGGCGACGGCGTTGTTCAGGATTACCAGGAGGCAGCCAGATGGTACGCCATGGTTGCCGAACAGGGATTGGCGCAGGCGCAGTTCAACCTCGGCATGATGTATAACCTGGGGCAGGGCGTTTCCCAGGACCTGGTGCATGCCTATATGTGGGCAGACCTAGCTGCTGCCAATGATCACCCCAAAGCGACAGAGCTACGTAACACAGTGGCACAAGCGCTGGCGCCGCCAGATATTGCAAAAGCACAGCAGTTGGCAAAAGAGTGCCAGGAAAGAAGTTACAAGGGTTGTTGATGTTTGGTTAGAGTAGCTGTGCCCAGTAACTAAAAAGCCCCACCCAAGGGTGAGGCTTTTTAGTTATTTGGTGGAGGCGGCGGGAATTGAACCCGCGTCCGTCAGTCCTCTGCCGAGGGATCTACATGCTTAGTTCAGTCTATTAAATTTAACAGGTTACAA
>SBGI01000208.1 GCA_006227015.1 Gammaproteobacteria bacterium | reverse complement strand
GACTCTCAAACCGCACTACCAGTCATGCGGGCTGTTGGTTTCAGGGCAACACAGCGCGTATCTGGTGAAACGCTGCGAATCCCGGTTTATTGCGGTAGATCGATGCCGTTGGCGGTCACGTGATCTACAACTTTTTGCAATACCTCATCGATGGTCATGCCAGTACTGTCCAGCAGAATGGCATTGGCGGCGGGAACCATCGGTGACACTTTGCGGTTCATATCCCGCTCATCACGCTTGCGCACCCGCTCGACGAGGGCGGCAAGGCTAACACTTTCCCCCTTATCAATCAACTGGTTATAGCGCCTTTCAGCCCTCTCTTCGGGGCTGGCTGTGAGGAAGATTTTGGCATCGGCATCGGTGAAAACAACCGTTCCCATATCGCGCCCATCGGCAACCAGTCCCGGCATCACGGCAAACGCCCTTTGCCGTTGCAACAGCGCTGTCCGCACCTCGGGAAATGCGGCAACCAATGATGCTTCAGTGCCAACACTTTCCGTGCGAATCAGAGAACTGACATCCTCACCCTCCAGCATCACCCGGGGGGCGTCACCGTTATCCTGGGTACGGAAGGAAATATCCATATGTGCCGCCAACACTGCCAGGGATTCGACATTGTCGAGGGCTACGCCGTGGCGTTTTGCGGCCAGGGCCAGCAAGCGATAAAGTGCCCCGCTATCCAGATAGTGGTAACCAAGCCTGGCTGCCAGCAGCTGGCAGATCGTGCCCTTACCAGACCCGCTGGGTCCATCAATGGTTATTACGGGGACCTTTTTTTCAATCATCTTGTTTCCTCGGCTATGTTCATCCCGGCATTGTTGGCCAGCGCCACAAAGCCCGGGAATGATGTCGCCACGTTATTGCAATTTCGTATCAGTATCGGCGCTTCGGCCCGCAATGATGCCACAGCAAAAGACATGGCAATGCGGTGATCACCCAGGCTATCCACTTCTCCACCGCCAATGGGACCACCGGTGATCACGATACCGTCCGGGGTCGGAACTGTCCTGACACCCAGTATCTGCAAGCCATCTGCCATAGCCTGAATGCGATCACTTTCCTTGACCCGCAACTCCTCGGCGCCAGATAGCACCGTCTCTCCCTCTGCACAGGCTGCTGCTATAAACAGTGCCGGAAACTCATCAATGGCCAGTGGCACCTGATCTTCAGGGATGTGTATGCCGTGCAGGGGCGCATAGCGCACACGAATATCAGCGACCGGCTCCCCGCCCACTTCACGGTAGTTAGTGAGCTCGAGGTCCGCACCCATCATCTGCAGGATATTGATCACTCCGATCCGGGTCGGGTTAACGCCCACATGTGTCAGGGTGATATCCGAACCGGGCGCAATCGCAGCCGCCACCATAAAAAATGTGGCAGAAGAGATATCTGATGGCACGTCGATAGCCGTGGCTGTCATTTTACCACCACCACTCAACTCGGCCACGGCGCCATGGCGCTCTACCGGGTAACCGAAACCCGTCAACATGCGCTCGGTATGGTCTCTGGTCGGTGCAGGCTCAGTGGTCCTGGTCTTGCCTTGAGCGTACAGACCCGCAAGCAGCACACAGGATTTCACCTGAGCACTGGCCATCGGCAATTTGTAATCAATGGCTTTCAGTTTCTGCCCACCTTTTATACGCAGTGGCGGCCTGCCACCCTCGGCCGTATCAATAACAGCACCCATCTCGCGTAGTGGAGCTGCCACTCTTTCCATTGGGCGTTTCGACAGGGATTCATCACCTGTCAGCTCAACATCAAACGCCTGTCCTGCCAGTAATCCCGCCAGCAATCTCATGGAAGTTCCGGAATTTCCCAGATACAGAGGCCCTACCGGAGCCTGTAAACCTTGCATACCAACACCATGGATGGTCACACGGCCATTAATCGGCCCTTCAATCACAACTCCCATATCCCGAAATGCCTGCAGGGTAGCGAGGCTGTCTTCACCTTCCAGAAAACCGGTGACTTCAGTGGTGCCATTAGCGAGAGAGCCCAACATGATGGATCGGTGGGAAATGGATTTGTCGCCAGGCACACGGATGTCGCCGGTCACAGCTTGTGCGGGTGAAACCCGATAATCGATGGTTTGTGTCATTGGTTCCAAATAGGCCTTGTTTTCCAGCATCTTGGCAAAATGATTACGAGCTTCCCTGGCCCGGGTAAACACTCCGAGCAGATATGCGCTGTCCTTGTTTTTTATGGCTTCTTTAAGGCTGCTAACGTGATCGGTAAAGTTGTCCAGCACCTTCAACAGGGCATCGCCATTGGCCATAACGATGTCGTGCCACATTACCGGGTCACTGGCGGCAATGCGGGTGAAGTCCCGAAAACCGCCGGCAGCATACCGGAATATTTCCCGGTTTTCTCGCATATGTGCCAAAGCGTCGACCAAGGTATAAGCCAGCATATGGGGCAAATGGCTCGTAGCAGCCAGTACTTCATCGTGCTCGGGCACCGGCATTTCGCTGATCACCGCGCCCACCCCCTGCCAAAGGTCTCGTACCCGCTGTAGGTGATCCGCGCCGGTTTCTGGCAAAGGCGTCAGAATCACACGATGATCGTCAAACAATGATGAATTGGCAGCTTCAACGCCGCTTTTCTCGGATCCGGCTATCGGGTGTCCCGGGACAAATTGCGGAGGAATTTCGTTGTATGCATCACGCACTGAGGCCACCACACTGCCCTTGACCGAAGCGACATCGGTGATGGTCACCTCGGGGGAAAGTATTGCTTGCAACTGATTCACGATGGCGGGGACTGTCAG
>SBGI01000228.1 GCA_006227015.1 Gammaproteobacteria bacterium | reverse complement strand
ACGTTGAATGAAGCCAAAGCCTTTAGATTCGTTAAACCACTTAACGGTGCCAGTTACTGTAGACATAATGTAATCCTGTAAATTCTTAATAAATATAGATATATGCTCGGTTAAGAGCGGTGGTGCTGGAAGTATTGCTGGTAATTATGAAAAACAGGACGACGATCTGAAAAGGCGCGCCGAAGTGGTACATAAAGATAGAGCTTACTTTCAAGCAATGGGAACTATAGGCCTTTTCTGGTAGAAAGCAAGATTTTCCTTAACTTAAGATTTTCCATAACGACAGAAACCACCGCGCAATGTTATCCGGAAAGTTTGCTATTGCCATCCGGTTCCATAGGACTGGCATTGGCAATGCGGCTGGTGCATGTGAGGCGAAAGTCTTCGATGGTTCGTGTAAGAACTTCTTCCTTCTCCCCCAGTCCGCTCAATGCCATGCGGGCCAGTTCCAGACTTGCTTCAATATTCTCAGATACCACACCGCTGGCCCCCAATTGGTTGAGTACCTGACATTGGGACAGGTTATGGCCACGGGCATAAACCTGTTTGTCCGGGTAGGTTTTACGCAGGGAGGTGATAATTTCTTCAGTGGCCTCAGGGTCATTGATGGTAACAATGATGACCTTGGCATCGCTCGCACCCGCTGATTTCAGTACCTCCGGTTTTCGCACATCGCCAAAATACACAGGGTGGCCGTTGGCGCGCTCTCGTTCAACGATGGCGGCGTCACCGTCCAGCGCTACAAAAGGTTTGTCTGATAGGGTCAGGATTTCGCCAATGGTGTGCCCGACCCGGCCGTACCCTGCCAGCACAATCGGGGCTTCGGTAATGTCCTGGGATGCGGCGTCGACCTCGTGCTCCGGTTTTCGTGCCAGAGTTTCGGCCCACCGGGCCAGCAGCGGTGTGACCAGCATGCTGAGCAGGACCACCAGTAACAGTTGTTGGAAAAGCGGGGTAGGAATGAGGCTGGATTGGTTGGCCAGTGAAAACAGTACCAGGGAAAACTCACCACTCTGCGCGAGCAGAAGTGCCACCGCCAGGCTGTTGTTGGTTTTTAGCCCGAAGAAATAGCTGATAGGGAACAGGGCAGCCACCTTGATGGCGATCAGTAAGGCCAGCAAGGCAAAGGTGAGCAGTGGTTTGTCGATCAACAGCTGGATATTGAGAGACATGCCCATGGACATAAAGAACATCCCCAACAGCAGTCCTCGAAAAGGTTGTATCTCGGCAATAACCTGGTGACGGTAGAATGAATCGGAAATCAGCATGCCTGCCAAGAAAGCGCCCATGGCCATGGAGAGGCCGGCGTGTTCTGTTGCCAATGCAGTACCCATCACGATGAGTACCGCCGATGCGGTAAAGACTTCGGGGCTGCCAGACAGTGCCACCCGGTGCAGAATCGGGTGCAGGAAAAAGCGCCCCAGAAATACCACCATAACTACAATGGAAACGGACTCAATCAGCGTCAGCCAGACGCTGTTGTCGATCGTCAGCTCGGGGGCCGACAGCAGCGGGACCAGAGCCAACAGTGGTACAACGGCCAGGTCCTGCATCAGTAATACCGCCAGAGAAGAACGACCGTAGGTGGATGTCACCATCTTCTGGCTCACCAGCAACTGGATCACAAATGCCGTGGAGGACAGCGCCAGGGTCGGGCCAATAAGAATCGCGGCATTGGCGCTGACATCAAAACAGAAATAGGCCAGTGCGGTAATGATCAGTCCGGTGATAAACACCTGCAAAGAACCCAGCCCGAAAACCAGGCGTCGCATCTTCCAAAGCAGGGAGGGCTTGAGCTCAATGCCGATAACAAACAGCAAAAAAACCACCCCGATTTCTGACAGGTGGCTGATATCGCTGATATTGCTGATGAGCCCAAAGCCGGAGGGGCCGACGATGACACCGGCCAGAAGAAAGCCGGGTACAGCGCCCAGTCGCAGGGTTTGAGCAAGGGGCACGGCAATGACAGCGGCAACCAAAAGGGCAATGATGTCCGTTAGGTAGGAGGCGGGCATATTTAAGGCTTATCCAAGTAGTCGGTAGGGGGTAGCCCTACGATACCGCACAGAGGCCTGCCCGCCAATTGCCAAGGCTCTTTTTGCTAGGAAAAACCGCTAGTTGACGGCGTCCAGCGCCTGGGCGATGTCGTCAATAATGTCCTCGATATTTTCTATGCCCACAGAGATGCGCACCAGGTCACTACTAACCCCTGCTTTTTTAAGCTCATCTTCATTGAGTTGGCGGTGGGTGGTGGTGGCTGGGTGACAGGCCAGAGATTTGGCGTCGCCAATATTGACCAGCCTGAGGATCATTTGCAGTGCATCAATAAACTGGGCGCCGGCTTCACGGCCACCGACAATACCAAAGCTGAGAATTCCCGAGGCCTTGCCACCGGTGATCTTCTGGCAAGTTGCCAGATAGGGGCTGTCTTCCAGCGCAGCATAATTCACCCAGCTGACTTTCGGGTGTGCTTTCAGGTACCGGGCAACCTGTTCTGCATTCTCACAATGGCGCTCCATGCGAAGCCCCAGGGTTTCGAGACCCTGAAGAATCAGGAATGTGTTCATGGGTGACAGGGCAGCGCCGGTGTTGCGCAGGGGAACCACTCGGCAGCGCCCGATAAATGCCGCCGGTCCAAGTGCTTCCGTGTACACCACACCGTGGTAAGAGGGATCAGGCTGGCTGAAAATGGGGAAGCGTTCTTTGTGGGCGGCCCAATCGAATTTGCCGGAGTCAATGATGATGCCGCCAATAGAAGTGCCATGTCC
>SBGI01000305.1 GCA_006227015.1 Gammaproteobacteria bacterium | reverse complement strand
TTACTCTGTATTGGCCTTGGCAAACAGCGTGGACTCTCTGCAGAGAAAGAAAAACAGCTGGTCCAGGCATTACATCAATTGCCATCCCTGTGTCGAGAAACTCTGGCGCTGGACAAGGAGATTGAGCGAATTTTTGAATGTTTTGCAGAGAAACACCATGCGCTGTTCCTGGGTCGCGGGGTTCAGTATCCGGTAGCCCTGGAGGGAGCACTGAAGCTCAAGGAAATTTCCTATATACATGCCGAAGCGTACCCGTCCGGGGAACTTAAACATGGGCCCCTGGCTCTGGTGGACAACGATATGCCCGTGGTGGCTGTTGCCCCCAACAATGAGTTGCTGGAAAAACTAAAGTCCAACCTTCACGAGGTAAAAGCTCGCGGTGGCCAACTGTTCGTGTTTGCTGACAAGGCGGCAGGCTTTGAAGATGAGGACGATGTGACCGTGATGAGTATCCCCCACGTCCCGAAAAGCCTGGAGGCCATCATCTATACCCTGCCCCTGCAATTGTTGTCCTACCATGTTGCAGTGTTGAAGGGCACGGACGTGGATCAACCGAGAAACCTTGCCAAGTCGGTCACTGTCGAATAATCGAGATCAGGCTACTTAATACTGCAGTCAATCCGGATGTGAAAATAGCGACTGACAGGGCATGGACGGATAAATGACGTATTTTATCGGGTTTTGTATTGGCGCCATTCTCGGCCTCACGGGGGCCGGCGGTTCCGTCGTTGCCCTGCCATTATTGGTCGGCCTGCTAGCCCTTCCCGTGCAAACGGCTGTGGGTGTGTCCCTGGGTGCTGTTGCCGTGGCCGCGGCTATCGGTCTGCTAACTCGGCTGCGCAGTGGGGAAATTGTCTGGTTACCGGGTTTGTATTTTGCGTTGATCGCCATGGCGACCCTGCCCTTGGGTAGTTATCTCAACCAACTGTTACCGGAAACCCTGCTGTTAGGGCTGTTTGCCGTGCTGGTAGTTACGGTTGCTGTTCGCTTGTGGCGCCAGGCAACTTACCAGCCAGGTGAAACAACGGTCGTCAGAGCGGGTGAATTCGGAGGGCCGGTAACACCACCTGTTTGCCGCTTTACCCAGGGAAGCCCCGGCCCGCGCTGTTTTCTGCAACTTGGTCTTGCTGCCATTCTTGCGGGCATATTATCCGGACTTTTCGGCGTCGGTGGAGGCTTTGTGATCGTGCCGGTGTTGATCTTTCTGACAGGAATCAGCGTCCACCAGGCAGTTGCCACTTCCTTGCTGGTGATTTCGCTGGTGGCCGGTTCAGGTTTTGTGCGGTTTCTTGTTGAGGGCGGGCCAGCTTCCCTGAACTTGTTGCTGCCCGTAGCAATCGGGGGAATGGTGGGCATGTTTGCAGGAACCTGGATGGCGAGGTTCATGGCGGGACCGGCATTGCAGAAAACATTTGCTGTGGTGATGGTGTTGCTGGCGAATGGTGTTTTAGTGCAGACCTTACTGAACGGATAGTCATGATATTAAGACAACTGTTTGATCGTGAAACATGGACCTATACCTACCTTGTTGCCGATGAGGAAAGCCGCGAGGCGTTGCTCATCGATCCAGTGATAGAGCGTATGCCCTGCTACCGGCAGTTGCTGAAAGACCTTGAGCTTCGGTTAACTTTCGCCCTGGATACCCATGTTCATGCTGACCATGTGACGGCGCTGGGCAGCCTGAGGGATGAATATGGCTGTGAGACGCTGATCAATGACCATGCCCTGATGAACTGTGCATCGAAAAAAATAGCGGATGGAGAGTTTATCACTCTGGGTAAGTTGGTATTCACTTCTATTTATACTCCTGGCCACACTGATGATTCAATGTGCCTTTACGTTAAAGAGGCGGGCGAAAGCTATCTGTTCACTGGGGATACCCTGTTTATCCGCGGTTGTGGCAGAACAGATTTCCAAAATGGTGATCCCGGCCAGCTATATGACAGCCTACAGGCGCTGCTGGATAACTACCCGGAGGATACGTGGGTTTATCCGGCCCACGATTACAAAGGCTGGACACGCAGCACCCTGAGTGAAGAGCGCCGATTTAACCCGCGTCTTCAGGTCGAAGACAAGTCGGCATTTATAAAGCTGATGAACAACCTTGATCTGCCAAACCCCAAATTCATGGATGTGGCGGTACCCGCCAATCGCAGTTGTGGAAAATCTGGGCCAACAGAAACAGGCTAGGCTTCGGGGGGTTCCCTCAACTCTTCCAGGCCGCGCTGCATTTCCAGCAGGTGCTCCTGCAACTGCCCTCCCTTGTGTTGGGCAATACCAATAGCCAGCACATCGATGAGCACCAGGTGAGCAATCCGTGAGGACAGGGGTGTGTAGATCTGGAAATCCTCCTTGGCGTCCACGGTCAGTGGAATGGTGGCAGCATTGGCCACCGGAGAATCAGATGGTGCGATAGCGATAACAATAGCGCCCCGCTTTTTAACCAGTTCTATGGCATTGAGCAGGGTCGTGGTGCGGCCTGACTGTGAAATGGCGATGACCACGTCTCCAGGGGACATAAAGGTGGCTGACATATTCTGCAAATGGGGGTCCGCATAGGCAGAGGCAGACACTTGCAGGCGGAAAAACTTGTGCTGGCCATCGAAGGCGACGGCTGCAGAAGCACCAAACCCGTAAAATTCAACCCGATTGGCCGCACAGATTGCTTTTACAGCGCGATCCAGCATTACCAGATCCAGCGAATCACGAACCTTGAGCAGTGTATCCACGGTGGAATCGAAAACCTTGAAGGTATATTCGGCGATGGAGTCCTTGTCTGTGACAGCGATCTGGCCATAACTGGGACTGGATGCCAGTTGTTGTGCCAGAGCCAGCTTGAAATCCTGAAACCCGTCGCAGCCAACAGCCCGGCAAAACCGAACCACTGTGGGTTCGCTGACCTCTGCTTTTTCAGCCAGGTCAACAATGCGCATGCGAATGACATCGGTCAGGTTGGCCAAAATATATTCGGCCACCTTGCGTTCCGATTTGCGCAGTTCCGGCAGGCTGTTGCTGATGGCCCAGGTGAGCTCGGCAGGTTTCATGGCAGTTATCCGTTAGACAGAATCACTATTGTAAATAATTTACAGGAAATTGGAATTTATGTAGTACAAACGGTGGCATCTCTTTATCCCCTGGATAGGGGCATCTGGTAGAATCACCGGCCATGGATGTAACTGCAATTCTTGACCCCCTCAACCCTGCCCAGCGCGAAGCCGTCTCCAGCCAGGCAAACCACCTGCTGGTTTTGGCCGGTGCAGGCAGTGGCAAAACCCGAGTGCTGGTGCACCGCATTGCCTGGTTGATCCAGGTGGAGCAGGTATCACCGTACAGTCTGCTGGCGGTGACATTTACCAACAAGGCCGCCCGGGAAATGCGTGCTCGAATAGAAGATCTATTGGGTTATTCCGGCCAGGGAATGTGGGTGGGCACCTTTCACGGGATAGCACACCGACTGTTGAAAATGCACTGGCAGCAGGCGGGATTGCCGGAAAACTTTCAGATACTGGATTCCGATGACCAGCTGCGACTGGTCAAGAGGGTCTACCAGTCGCTAGGTATTGATGACAGCCGCTGGCCATACCGCCAGGCACAGGGCTTTATCAATGCACAGAAAGATGAAGGGTTGCGCGCGAAACACCTGCAACCGGCTCAGGACCCCTACCAGCGCACTATGCAACAGATCTATGGTGCCTACGAGGAGGCCTGTGAGCGTGGTGGAATGGTGGATTTTGGTGAACTGTTGCTGCGTGCCCATGAACTCTGGCTACAACAACCGGAATTACTTCAGCATTATCAGCAGCGATTCCGGCATGTGCTGGTGGATGAGTTTCAGGATACCAATGCCATTCAGTATGCCTGGCTGAGGATGTTGGCCGGTGACCAGATACCGCTGACGGCGGTGGGAGATGATGACCAGTCGATTTACGGTTGGCGCGGCGCCAAGGTGGAAAACATCCTCAATTTCTCCCGGGATTACCCGGATACCCAGACAGTACGACTGGAGCAGAACTATCGCTCCAGCAAAAATATTCTTGAAGCGGCTAATGCGGTTATTTCCCGCAACGTAGACCGCCTAGGTAAAAATCTTTGGACGGACGATGCCGAAGGTGAACCCATTGCCCTGTACGCAGCGTTTAATGAGCATGATGAAGCGCGTTTTATTGCTGACCGGCTGCAGGACTGGGCATCGCAGGGAAACCTGAGGGAAGAAGCGGCAATTCTTTATCGCTCCAATGCACAGTCCCGGGTACTTGAAGAGGCGTTGCTGCGCGCCGGTATCGCTTACCGGATCTATGGCGGACAAAAATTTTACGAGCGCCAGGAAATACGCAATGCCCTTGCCTATCTGCGCCTATTGGTGAATCGAAACGATGATGCGGCCTTTGAGCGGGTGGTAAATACCCCGACCCGCGGAATCGGGGATAAAACCGTACAGGCGCTGCGTGTGCTGGCCAGGGATGAGGGCATGTCATTGTGGCGGGCGTCGCAGAAGGCTGTTGATGACGGGTTGCTGCCCGGCAGGGCCAGTAATGCCATTGCCGGCTTTATGGCACTGATTGATCAGTTGGATGAGGACGTTGTCGACTTGCCGCTGGCGGAGATCGCGGATCACGTGATCGCGCGCAGCGGGTTGATTGATTTTCACCGCCGCGAGAAGGGCGATCGCGGGGAATCCCGTGTGGAAAATCTGCAGGAACTTATCACTGCCTGCAGGAGTTTTGAGCCTGAGGAAAAGGAACTGCCTTCCCTGCCGCAATTTCTCGATCAGGCGGCTCTGGATGCCGGTGACCGTCAGGCGGAAGCAGGCGAGGATGCGGTGCAGCTGATGACGTTGCACTCGGCCAAGGGGCTGGAGTTTCCACTGGTCATACTGGCCGGTATGGAAGAAAACCTCTTCCCCCATCGCATGTCGGTAGAGGAGCCGGGGCGTTTGGAAGAAGAGCGGCGCCTGGCCTATGTGGGTATCACCCGCGCCATGCAGAAACTGTATATGACCTTTGCTGAATCCCGTCAGCAGTATGGGTCGGAAAGCTATAACACGGTATCCCGTTTTGTGCGGGATATTCCCGCAAACCTGATTGAAGAGGTGCGTTTGCGAACCCATGTTCAGCGCCCGACCAGCTATGCGAAAAAGCCCCTGACCCTGAGCGATAGTGGTGCGGATACGGGTTTGACCCTCGGACAGCGGGTGACACACCACGTGTTTGGTGAGGGAGTAGTGTTAAACTTTGAAGGCAATGGTGCCCATGCCCGGGTGCAAGTCAATTTTGATAATGAAGGCAGTAAGTGGCTGGTGTTGAGCTATGCCAAACTGACGCCGCTGGTTTAAGGATTAAGAGAAAATGAAACTGACTCGAATAATACCTTTAATGGCCGGCCTGTTGCTGGTGGCCTGTGGCGGAGGGGAAAGCGTTGATGGAGCGCCAGCGCAGGCGGAAAAGGCAAAGACCTACCAATGGAAATTGGTGACTACCTGGCCCAAAAATTATCCCGGCCTGGGCATGGCGGCAGAAAATTTTGCTGTGATGGTCGATAAGATGAGCGCCGGCCGTCTCAAGGTAAAGGTCTACGGTGCGACCCAGCTGGTACCAGCGCTGGAGGTGTTTGATGCGGTGTCCCAGGGTACTGCGGAAATGGGCCATGGTGCCGCCTACTACTGGAAAGGCAAGACACCGACATCGCCATTATTTACCAGCGTACCTTTCGGTCTCAATGCACAGGAAATGAATGGCTGGCTTCACTATGGTGGTGGAATGGAGCTATGGCGTGAACTCTATGCGCCATTCGACCTGGTGCCGCTGGCTGCGGGGAATACCGGTGTGCAGATGGCCGGGTGGTTTAATCGAGAGATCAATTCCCTGGAGGACCTGAAAGGTCTGAAGATGCGCATCCCCGGTCTCGGCGGGGAAGTCATGAGCCGGGTAGGTGTCGAGGCCGTCAACATTCCCGGTGGGGAGCTCTACACCTCTATGCAGACTGGCGTTATTGATGCCACCGAATGGGTCGGCCCCTACAATGACCTGGCGTTTGGTTTTCATCAGGTAGCGAAATATTACTACTACCCTGGGTGGCACGAGCCGGGCCCGACACTGGAGTTGATTGTCAACAAACCCGCGTATGACTCATTGCCCACTGATTTGCAGGCCATCGTGGAAGCTGCTGCGCGGGCGGTTAACCAGGATATGCTGGATGACTATACAGCGCGCAACAATGCAGCCCTTAATGAGTTGATTAATACCCATGGCGTGGAATTGCGACAGTTGCCGGATGATGTGCTGGCCGAGCTCAACAGGGTGACGGATCAGGTGCTGGAAGAGCTGGCAGAAAGCGACCCCATGTTCAAGAAAGTCTACGCTTCACAGAAAGCGTTCAAGGCAGAAGCCATGCAATATCACAAGATTTCTGAAGAGGCCTATTATCGCGCCCGTGAATTGAAGTAGTGATTGGGTGACGTGCCGTTAACCTACAGCGGCTCTTTGAAATTTTCGGGCTCAGGCTCATTGTCAAAATGTTCACGAAAGGCCTCAACGCTATCCGAGGCCTTTCTCAGGGTATTGAATTCCGCGATATGAAAAAGGGCTTCACCCTCGTTAACCAGCGGAATCTGTGAAGCGGCAATCACAATGCCATCACTGCGGGATTTGAGAGCCTTTTCCGCCCCTCCAAATGGAGAGGCCAGGTTCGCCAACAGCTGACCCTCTTTGACTCGCTGCCCCAGCTTGATTTTGGTAATGACAATACCGTCCCGCTCAGCCCGCAGCCAGTAACTGCGTTTGGCCCTGACAGGCACCAGCTTGCGCGGCGTGGAAACTGTTTTCGTTGCTGGCAGCATCTCCAGGTGGCGCATCACGGCAATAACACCCCTGACGCCGGCACGAATTGATCGCTCATCAAACCGCAGGGCTTCCCCGGCCTCATAAATAATGGCGGGAACTCCGAGCTCGCTGGCGGCCGCCCGCAGTGAACCATCACGTATTTTGGCATCCATGATCACTGGAGAACCAAATGCTTCAGCCATGCCCAGGGTGACCGGGTCATCCAGATTGCCGCGCACCTGGGACAGATTCTTGCGGTGGATGGCACCGGTGTGGAGGTCGATCACATGGCTGCAGTGACTGAGTAGTTCGTGGTGTATCAGATAGGCCAGGCGGCTGCCCAGCGTCCCCCGAGGGGAGCCGGGGAAGCAGCGATTGAGGTCGCGGCGATCGGGCAGGTAGCGGGATTGCTGCAGGAACCCGAACGTATTAACAATGGGTACGATAAGCAATGTCCCTCTTAAGCGCTTAAGTAAACGCTTACCAACAATGCGGCGGCAAATTTCGATACCGTTAATTTCATCGCCGTGAATGGCGGCACAAACCAGCAATACGGGACCGGGTCGACGACTGTGAATAACCTCAACCTGAAGGTCCACGGGGGTGTCGGTGTAAAGCCGGGCAGCGGGGATAGAAATCAGTTTGGTTTCACCGGGCTTTACCTCGGTGCCCGCCAGGGTGAAGGCCTCAACACTCATGATTTAGCCCTTGCCACGAGTTTGGGTGCGGGACTGGCGAGCATTTTTCTCAATAAAACTGATAATGGCGTCTGCAACATCCTTGCCGGTTGCGGCTTCGATACCTTCCAGTCCGGGAGAGGAGTTGACCTCCATCACTAGCGGACCGTGGTTGGAGCGCAGGATATCGACACCCGCGACGTTCAGGCCCATGGTTTTGGCGGCACGCACGGCGGTGGCGCGCTCGGCCGGTGACAGGCGAACCAGCGATGCGGTGCCGCCACGGTGCAGGTTGGAGCGAAACTCGCCAGGTGCTGCCTGACGCTGCATGGCAGCAATCACCTTGTCTCCGATGACAAAACAGCGGATGTCGGCACCACCGGATTCTCCGATATATTCCTGGACCATAATATCTGCCTTCAGTCCCATAAAGGCTTCAATGACGCTTTCCGCCGCTTTACGGGTTTCTGCCAGCACGACACCGATACCCTGAGTGCCCTCCAGCAATTTAACCACCAGCGGAGGGCCGCCGACCATGTCGATGAGGTCGGGAATATCGCTGGGCTTGTTGGCGTAGCCGGTCACAGGCAGCCCAATACCTTTTCGTGACAACAGTTGCAGGGAGCGCAGTTTGTCCCGGGAGCGGGTAATGGCTACAGATTCATTCAGGGGGTAGACCCCCATCATTTCGAACTGGCGCAGTACCGCTGTGCCATAGGTGGTCACCGATGCGCCAATCCTGGGAATCACCACATCGAAGGTGGGCAACTCAGCCCCCTTGACGTGAATGCTGGGGTTTTGAATATTGATGTTCATGTAGCATTTCAGGACATCAATAATTTTTACCTCATGACCCTTTGCCAGTGCCGCCTCTTTAAGTCGGCGAGTGGAATAGAGGTCCGGGTTTCGGGAAAGAATGGCAATTCTCATGTACGTTTTCCGCAACAGTAGGATAGGCCGGGATCAACGGTAAAGCGGTTAGCCATCGCCGACCGCCCCAGCAACATCCTGAATTTCATGGCATCCCTGTTGGTCAGGGTCATTTCGATGGGCCACTCCTCCATACCCAGTATCGCGGTGGTCTGAATGACCAGGCGACGTTCCCGGTGTCCGCCGGAATCGGAGACGACCCGCTCATCGACAATGGGTGCCGCACAGCATAGGCTTTGCGTACTTTTTTGCAGGGGGTGAACCCATATTTGAACCCAGGGCGCACCTCGCTCGGTGAAGGGTTCCAGTCGGTGGGCATGCAGGCATGAGGTTCGGGCGCCAGTATCTACTTTGGCCTTGATCCGGGCAATACCCAAATCGGGCAGTGATAACCATTCCCGCCATCCAATTAATAACGACATTCTGTCCTCGGTGATAAAAAAGTGTTTACCCGTAAAGCCTAGGTTAAATTTTTTTGAGAAAAATCCGAATTTCCCGCTCGATCTGCTTGTCCCCTGAAGCCAGCGCCTTCTCCAGACCGGTTTCCAGCACTTGCTTCGCCTCTTTGGTTTGCCCTTGCTTCTGCAATGCGCGACCGAGCAGTTTATAGGCGGCAGTATAGTCGTTATCCAGGGTTAGGCAGTGTCGTAAGTGAGGGATGGCTTCATCGTAACGGCGCTCATTGAAATAGGCGCTACCGAGGCCAAAACGCAACATGGCGGAATCCTTCCCCTGGGCCAGCATGGCCTCAAGATTTTCGGTTAGTGCCATGGTTCAAAGATCATGAGCAGGGCTTGTCCATACATGGCAATACTTTAACGGCGCCAGAACATGGGTGTAAACAGAACCAGAACGGTGAAGATTTCAAGGCGACCGATAATCATCGCTGCAGAAAGAAGCCATTTAGCCGTACTGTTAATTTCACCATAGTGAGCAGCGGCATCTCCCAAACCGGGCCCAAGGTTATTGAGAGCCGCTGCCGTACAGGACCATGCGGTAAGGTAGTCAAGGCCTGTCAGCTGCAGCAGGATGACCAGAAAATAAAAAATGGCCAGATAGACACCAAAGAAAGCCCAGACACTGTCTGCGACCCTTTCCGGGACAGTGCGGTTACGAAGTTTGATCGGGAATATCGCACTGGGGTGGATCAGCCGATAAATTTCCCGCAGCGACTGCTTGGCCAGAATCAGCATCCGCCCGACCTTGATACCACCACCGGTTGAACCCGCGCAAGCGCCGAAGAAAGACAACACAACCAGAAATACTGGCAGGAAAGTTGGCCAGCTACTGTAGTTTGTGGTGGCAAAACCGGTGCTGGTCATAATGGATACCAGCTGAAACACGCCATGTAACAGGCTGTCTGTGAGTGACAGCGCTCCACTCAGAAACAGGTAACCACAGCAGATGATGCTGCCGCCAACAATCATGTTGAGGTACATCTTTGATTCGGAATTATGCCAGTAGTGGAGGACACTGCCCTTGACCCATGCATAGTAGTGCAGGCCAAAACTGATGCCGGAAATGATCATGAAAAAGACCGCCAGCAGCATGATAGTGGGACTGTTGAAGTAGCCAATACTGGCGTCGTAGTTGGCAAAGCCACCGGTAGCGATAGTAGAAAACGCGTGGGTGATAGCATCGAACGTATTCATCCCGGCCAGCCAGTAGGCAAAAGAACAAATCACGGTCAGCGATAAATAAATGGTAAACAGTGCCTTGGCGGTCTGGGTAATTCGGGGGGTCATTTTGTTATCTTTGACGGGCCCCGGAGTTTCTGCCTTGTAGAGCTGCATACCACCGACACCCAGCATCGGCATGATGGCAATGGCTATAACAACGATACCAATGCCGCCCAGCCAGTGAAGTTGCTGCCGGTAATAAAGTATGGACTTGGGCAGGTAATCCAGGCCGGTGATAACCGTCGCCCCGGTGGTGGTAAGGCCGGAAATAGATTCAAAAACCGCATCCGTAAAATGCAGATGAATATCATCCACAAGTATAAATGGCAGAGCGCCCACCAGGCTGAGCACCGTCCAGAACAGCGTGGTGATCAAAAAGCCGTCCCGGGTGCGTAAATCTCCCTTCATACGGCTGTAGGGAAGCCAAAGCATCATGCCAAGGGAAAAAGTGATGGCAAAGGAAAAGAAAAAGGCCTGATAGGTATTTTCGCCGTAGAGTGCGGCTATGGCGATGGGCGTCAACAGCGTCAAGCTGAAGATCATCATCATCAGCCCGAGTACTTTTGAAATAATCCGGAATTGCATCGCTGAAAATCAAGTCCCTAGAAGAAGGTGAAACCGACGGAAAACAGTTTCTCTACTTCCCGGGTCCGGCGTTTATCCACCACAAAGACAATGGCGTGGTCATTGTTTTCCACCACCGTATCGTGGTGGGCAATCAGTACTTCGCCATCCCTTACCAGGGCGGCCAGAGTCACCCCCGGTGGAGATTTGATTTCTTCAATGGCGCGACTTACCACTTTAGAAGTTTTGCTGTCGCCATGAACAATGATTTCCATGGCTTCGGCTGCCCCGCGCCGCAGGGAGTGGGCACTGACTGTATCGCCGCGCCGAACATGGCCCAACAAGGTGCTGGTGGTCGCTTGTTGGGGAGAAATGGCAATATCGATTTCGCCGCCCTGCACCAGGTCGGCGTAGACAGGGTTGTTAATCAGGGTCATGACCTTGCCTGCACCCAGACGCTTGGCCAACAATGAGGCCATAATATTCACTTCATCGTCATTGGTGAGTGCCAGGAAAACATCTGTTTTCTCGATGTTTTCTTCCAGCAGCAGTTCCTGATCGGTGGCGGAGCCGTTTAATACTACCGTTTTATTCAGGCGCTCAGAGATGTATTCGCAGCGGGTCGGGGAGTATTCGATGATCTTGATGTTGTAGCGATCTTCCAGCGCCTTTGCGAGTCGGTAGCCAATATTGCCGCCACCGGCGATCACCAGCCGGTTGTAGGGTTTTTCCAGGCGCCGCAATTCGCCCATAACCTTGCGGATATTTTTCTTGGCGGCGATGAAGAAAACCTCATCATCCTCTTCAATCAGGGTGTTGCCTTCGGGGAAAATGGGGCGGTCACGGCGAAAAATAGCAGCCACACGGGCTTCAACATTAGGCATATGCTGCTTGAGGAAGCGCAGCTCCTGCCCCACCAGCGGGCCACCTTTGACTGCTCTGACGGCGACGAGCTGTGCGAGCCCGTCGGCAAAGTCCAATACCTGCAGCGCACCCGGCTGCTCGACAAGCCGGTAAATATAGTCAGTAACCACTTGTTCAGGGGTGATCAGGTGATCAACCGGAATATTACTTTCACCAAAGAGGCGCTCACTCAATTTGCCCGAGGTATAGGCGCGGTTGCGGATGCGAGCTATTTTTGTGGGGGTGCGGAACAGGGAGTAGGCGACCTGGCAGGCAGCCATATTGATTTCATCGCTGTTGGTGACAGCCACCAGCATATCGGCGTCTTCAATTCCGGCTCGCATCAGCACATCGGGGTGGGAAGCCATGCCCTGTACGGTGCGGATATCCAGTCGGTCCTGGAGTTCGCGCAAGCGTCGGTCGTCCAGATCAATGACTGAGATATCGTTAGCTTCGCTGGCCAGGTGTTCTGCCAGTGTGGCACCTACCTGGCCAGCACCTGTGATGACAATTTTCATAACAGACCATTGCTCTCAGTTGGTTAGTAGCACTTCTGCCCTGACATGTCAGGGTGATCGTCAATTAAGCTGTAGCTGGTTTTCTTAATCGTGAAAAGTAAAAACCGTCGTGCCCTCCTGGCTGGGGCAGAAGTTGTCTGCCCATGGGTGTTTTCATTCCGGCGTCCGTTAGTACCGGCTCCAGTATTACGCCCTCGTTATTGCGCAAAAACGTGGCAATCACCTCATCGTTTTCCATTGGCAGAATTGAACAAGTGGCATAGAGCAGAATTCCATTATCCGAGAGCAGTGGCCACAGGGCGTTAAGCAAACTCAACTGTAATGCCGCAAGCTTAGCAATATCCTCGGGTGTACGCAGTAGTTTCACATCAGGGTGGCGGCGGATAACACCACTCGCAGAGCATGGGGCGTCCAGCAGTATCCGGTCAAAGGGGCGTCCATCCCACCATGAATTGGTGTCGAGGGCATCCGCTGCTATCAGTGCCGCCTGCAGGCCCAGCCTTTCCAGGTTCTCTTCCACCCGTTGCAAGCGTTGTTCGGAGACATCCAGAGCCAGAACATCACCATCATTGGCGAGGCACTCCAGTAGGTGACCGGTTTTACCGCCGGGTGCGCAGCAGCTATCGAGGATATGTTGTCCCGGGGTAATCGACAGCACGGAAGCAGCTAATTGTGCGGCTTCGTCCTGCACACTGACATCGCCATCGGCGAAACCGGGCAACATCGAGACGTCACATGGTTGCTGCAGGGTCAGGCCTGCCTGGCTGAAAGCCGTAAGTCTGGCTTCAATGCCGGAGTTCTTGAGACGAGCCTGGTAGTCTTCGCGGCTGCCGTGTGCGAGGTTAACCCGCAGAGTCATCGGCGGTTGCTGGTTATTGGCACTGACCAGGTTGTCGAGTTCACCCGGCCAGGCTTTATCCAGCATGTCCAGTAGCCACTGAGGATGTGCGGTATGAAAAACCGGATTGTCTGCCAGCTTGTCTGCAAGGGTCTCCTGCTCGCGCAAAAAACGTCTCAAAACAGCATTGATAAGCCCCTTTGCCCAGTTTTTCTTCAATGCAGTTGCGGTGGCAACCGCTTCGTTCACCGCTGCGTGGGGAGGTATGCGTGTTTCCAGCAGTTGGTAAAGGGAGCAGGCCAGGGTCGCTTCAATATCCAGGTCTTTTGCCTTGAACGGTTTTGCCAGCAGTTCCCTGAGATAGAGTTCAAGCCTTGGATAGAAGCGCAATGTGCCGTAACAAAGCTGCTGTAACAGGCCTCGGTCTCTTTCGGAGACTTTGCCAAGGTAAACAGGTAGTAGGCTGCTCAGTGAACCGTCATCACGGAGAATGGCGGAAATGATTTTGGCCGCGGCAACCCGGACGTTCACTGACCGAGCACCGTGCCAGGGGCAAACATGTCCGCATGGGCATTGAGAATATCGGCTACGTGTAACGGTTTTTTACCGGGCAACTGCAGTTGTGTAATGCACAACTGCCCGTCGCCGGTCTTCACCTTGATACCTTCGCGGTCTGTGTGGCAGATGGTGCCAACGGTCTCTGTTGTCGCGCTGTCCGTTTCTGGTGTGGCGCACCAGATCTTAATGCGCTCACCTGCGAGGGAGGTATAGCAGACGGGGAAGGGGTTAAGGGCTCGAATCTTACGGTCGAGCTCAGCGGCAGAATGAGACCAATCCAATAGGGCCTCTTCCTTGGTGATTTTGGGGGCGTAGTTGCTCAGGCTATCATCCTGCTTTTCTGCCACTGCTGTGCCAGCTGACAACTGTTCTAGACACCTAAGCAGGGCCGGTGGGCCGAGCCGAGCCAATTTGTCATGCAGTGTCGCCGCTGTATCCTTCAGGTCGATCGGGCAGTGTGCCTTTAACAGCATATCTCCCGTATCCAGGCCAGCGTCCATCTGCATAATGGTGACGCCGCTTTCTTTATCTCCGGCTTCAATGGCTCGCTGAATGGGTGCTGCCCCGCGCCAGCGTGGCAGCAGGGAAGCATGAACATTGATGCAGCCAAGCGCAGGTGCAGTTAATACTTCTGCTGGCAGGATCAGGCCATAGGCTACAACCACCATGATATCGGCCTGGTAACTGGCCAACTGTGCCTGGGCATCGCTGTTTTTCAGACTTTGTGGTTGCTCAATGGGTAATTGATGCTGTTCGGCTAGTCGCTTTACAGGGCTGGCGGTGAGTTTTTTGCCCCGGCCAGCCGGGCGATCCGGTTGTGTGTAAACCGCCACCAGGTCAATAGTCGGAGCATTGAGCAGCGCCTCTAGGTGAACAGCGGCAAACTCTGGTGTGCCAGCAAAAATAACGCGCAATGGATTATCCTTAGCACCAGCCAGCAGCTAGTCGGCGTGACGGTTCAATTTTTCAAGTTTCTTGCGGATTCGTTGCCGCTTAACCGGCGAGAGATAATCCACAAAAAGCTTGCCATCCAGGTGATCAATTTCGTGCTGTATACAGACAGCCAACAGCCCGTCCGGTAGCAGTTCGAAGGAATTTCCATCCCGGTCCAGCGCAGTGACACGAATATGTTCGGGGCGCTGTACGGTTTCATAGAACCCCGGTACTGATAGACACCCCTCCTGGTGGGGGCACGTTTCGTCGTCCAGCACTTCGATCTGCGGGTTTATCAATACCATGGGCTGATCACCTGCCTCTGACAAATCCATCACAATCACCCGCTGATGGACATTTACCTGGGTGGCGGCCAACCCAATCCCCTGAGCGTGGTACATGGTTTCCAGCATGTTATCCACGAGAGAACGAATCCCGTCATCGATCTCGGTGACCGCTTTTGCTGTTGTTCGCAGGCGGGGATCAGGGAATTCAAGTATGGTAAGTAATGACATTTGTTTGTGACGGGTTTCTAGCAATCTGGCGTAAACCACTGCTAACATAGGGCCAATGGTAGGGTA
>SBGI01000309.1 GCA_006227015.1 Gammaproteobacteria bacterium | reverse complement strand
GGTCGGAGGTTCGAATCCTCCCGAGCGCGCCATAAACAAAAAGGCCACCCTTGCGGTGGCCTTTTTGTTTATGGTGTATTCGCCAGAGATCGAACCGATAGAGGTTCGACAACTTCCGTCAGGAAGTTGGACCCAGCAACCGCAGGTTGCGCCGCCCCAAGGGGGGCAAAACGGCAGATGCCGTTTTGAGTCAATCCTCCCGGTCCTCGGTTTTCACCCCAGCTATCTTGGACAGCCCCACCCTTGCGGTGGCCTTTTTGTTTATGGCAAGTTAGCCAGAGTTCGAACCGGTATAGGTTTGATCACTTCCGTCAGGAAGTTGGAGCAGCAACCGCGGGTTGCGCCGCCCCACAGGAGCCAAAACGGTGTCTGCCGTTTTGAGTTAATCTTCCCCTTCTTGTAGCTTCTTAGCCCGGCCAAAGGAGCTGTCCGCACTCAGTAGAATGACCTCAATTTCTTCCGTAATTTCTTCCTGGCGCAACATGTTGCCGGTTCTGATCAACCTGGTTGACTCTTCATGCAAATGCTTAACAGCCCCCTCCAGATGATCAACCCGTTGCTGGTTTTCCGACATAAGCGATGTATAGAGTACTTCATGGAGTGCGGCAAACAGATATTGCTCTGTCAGCTGTAACAACAGATCGGCTGGTTCGAGGTTCAAGAGCGGAGGGTGATCGTTTGCTTTGTCCTGGCCTTCCGGTATAAGTCCTATAAAGGGTGGCATCAGCTGCTGTTCTTCCAGCTGATCTTTTGACTGGTGATACAGACAAATCAATGACAGAGGTCCTCGCTCCACTTCCAGGCTACTCAGGGCGTTGACCAGCTGGTTGAGTAGCTGCGGGACTTCTTCAGCCACGCCGGCGCCATCCAGTGTCAACAAAACCCGGGAATCATCATCCAGCAATGTACAGAGTTTATGGCCCACAGCGATGATGTTGGCGGTTTGGGCAGGGTCGTCAGCCAGGGGTGTGCCGATCCGATCCAGCAGGACGTGATTAAAGTCCCCGCAGAAACCTCTCTCAGAACCGATCAGTAGATAAATAGGCGCCATGTGTTCACTGCGGGGCAGAATCTGAGGATAAGTGCCAAGGAAATCCCCAGCCGCTGTTTCAATGCTCCTGACCACCCGTTGCTGTGCCTCGAGAAAACGACCCAGCTTGTGGGTTTCCATGTAAGCGAGGGTCTTCATGGAGTTCATAATGTCGCCAATTTCTCCCAGACTCTGGCGGTGCCTCTCCAGATTGCGTCGTCGACTCATCAAGCGGTGTCCACTGGCATGTGTTTTAACCAGCCAGAGACGGCGTTAAGCCAGGATTCCCTTGGACTGTCCAGAGTGAGGTTGCTGGCACGTACCTGCTCATAGAGGTAATGCAGGTGTGCGGCAACCTGTTCGGTGTCGATGTCATCCATAAGGTGGTTGTTGAAGGCGACCAGCCAGGCCATCTGGCAGATAGCGGGGAGTGGTGACAGCTGATCCTGTTTGAGAATTTCACGTAGCAGCTGGCCCCGACGAATGGCGGTTTCCATGGACGCCTCCAGGCGTGCCCCGAAGCGGGTAAACACCTCCAGTTCCTGGAATTGCAGGTAATCCAGTTTCATGCGCCCGGCCTCTTCTTTGATGCTGGGGTGCTGTGCCTGCCCGCCAATTCGCGATACGGACAGGGCGATATCAATCGCGGGTCGAAAACCGCCGGCAAACAGATTGCGATCAAGATAGATCTGACCGTCAGTGATGGAAATCAGATTGGTGGGAATATAGGCGGCAATTTCACCCAGCTTGGTTTCGACAATGGGCAGTGCTGTCATACTGCCGCCACCGTGGGCCGCATTGAGGCAGGTTGCCCTTTCCAGCAACCGGGCGTGAACGGAAAAAATATCGCCGGGGTAGGCTTCGCGCCCAGGCGGGCGGCGCAACAGCAGCGACAGCTCGCGATAAGTCCTTGCGTGGGTGGAGAGGTCGTCATAGACAACCAGAACATCCCGCCCCTGCTGCATCCAGTATTCAGCAATGGCGCAGCCGGCAAAGGGGGCCAGTTGTTGAAGTCCGGGCAGGCCACTGGCTTCAGCCGCCACCACTGTGGTGTATGACAGGGCACCAAATTCTTTCAGCGTATTAATGGTGCTGACGACGGTGGAGCGTTTCTGGCCGATCAGCACATAGACACAGTAAATATCCTGGTCTTTTTGGTTGATAACAGTATCGATAGCCACCGCACTGCGTCCCAGCCCTTCATCGCCAATCAGCAATTGTCGCTGGCCGCGGCCAACGGGCACCATGGTGTCGATGATTTTTATGCCGCTATACAGTGGGCGGTGAACAAAATCCCGGGCAATGATGGGCGGAGACTGGGATTCAAGGGGTTGCCAGCGCGAATGAGGTGGCATGTCCCCTCCATCGAGAGGGTTGCCGAGTGGGTCGACGATTCTGCCCAGCAATCCATCACCTACCGGGATGCTTAACGTTCGCCCGCTTCTCTGGACAGTTGTCCCGGAAGTGAGTGAATCCGTCTCGCTCAACAGCACGGCGCCGATCATATCTTCGTTGAGGTCGAATACCATTCCGCGGCTGCCATCGGCAAATATCAGCACATCATCCATCGCCGCTGAGGGCAAGCCGGTAATCCAGGCGATACCATCCCCGACCGAGACCACGGCACCCTGCTCATGAATGCGCAGGCCGGGCTGGTAGGTTTCCAGCCATTCGGCCTGCCATTGCAGGGGGTGATTGTCCGTTTGGGATTTATTGCTCAAGGCTGTTATTCCTGCTCAAGGCTG
>SBGI01000256.1 GCA_006227015.1 Gammaproteobacteria bacterium | reverse complement strand
GGATTCGAACCTCCGACCGCCTGGTTCGTAGCCAGGTACTCTATCCAGCTGAGCTACGAGCGCGTGAGGCCGCGTAATATATTGAAGTGGGCCCTGGGAGTCAAGCCAAAAACCTTTTTCGAGCCTGATTTACAGTCTTTTTGTTGCACAGGAAATTATGCTATTCGCCCGGGACTTCTTGATCCCGTTATGCTCAAATTAAAGCATGTACTGACTGCGATATTTGCACACATTGAGCAAGAGAAGAGGTACAACATGATTCGTATTGCTATCAACGGCTACGGCCGCATTGGCAGAAACATCCTCAGGGCTTTTTATGAGCGTCCCGAGTTGAAGTCACAAATGGAAATCGTGGCCATCAATGATCAGGGCGATGTCGTGATCAACACCCACCTGACCCAGTATGACAGTGTTCACGGGCGTTTTTTTCTGCCTGTCAGCCATGATGAAAACACCATTATTGTAGGTGATGACCACATCAAGGTCCTGACTGAGAAAGACCCCGCCAAATTGCCCTGGAAAGCCTTAAATATTGATATCGTGTTCGAATGTACCGGCCTGTTTACAGAACGTGAAAAAGCCGCCGCACATCTAACGGCCGGCGCAAAGAAAGTACTGATCTCGGCGCCGGGCAAAGAAGTAGATGCAACGGTTGTTTACGGCATCAACGAGCACATTCTGACAGCCGATCACCAAATCGTCTCCAACGCTTCCTGCACCACAAACTGTCTTGCGCCGGTGGTCAAACCCCTTGATCAGGCCATCGGTATTGAAAGCGGCTTTATGAGTACGATTCACGCCTACACAAACGATCAGCACCTGGTCGACGTTTACCACCCGGACGTTTACCGTGCTCGCTCTGCCACACTCTCTATGATCCCCACGCAAACCGGTGCTGCCAAAGCCATTGGCCTGGTATTACCTGAGCTGGCAGGAAAGCTCGACGGTATTGCTGTCCGCGTGCCTACCGCCAATGTCTCTCTCGTTGATCTGACTTTTACAGCCAAACGGGAAACATCCACAGCAGAGGTGAATGAGGTCATGCAAAGTGCAGCACAGGGTGCACTTAAGGCTATCCTTGCCTATACAGAAGAGCCCCTGGTTTCAGTGGATTTTAACCATTCCAGTTACTCGAGCATTTTTGACGGCACACACACGCGCGTGCAGGGTAGTCTGGTGAAGGTGCTCGCCTGGTATGACAATGAATGGGGGTTCTCTAACCGCATGCTCGACACCTGCAATGCGTTGTTCACAACAACGCCGTAACCTTCCACAGCCTGAGTGCGTTAACCTGGCAGCAAATGCTGTCCAAAGACAAGGATACTGCAGCACAAATGATTGATCTTGATAGTTCGCCGACCACTTTACCCGCATGGCAAAATCTCGTGAAGCTTGCTGCTTCGGCAAACGAAATATCAATCCCAGATTTATTTGCACAAGACCCTGATCGTGCCCGGAAAATGAGGATCCAGCATGATGGGTTGCTACTGGATTATTCCAAGAACCTGGTTGATCAAACTATTTGGCAGGAACTGCTCTCTCTGGCTGATCAGTCCCAACTCGAAGCCCACCGCTCGGCACTTTTTGCCGGTGAGGAAATTAATATTTCGGAGGGCAGATCTGTATGCCACCCGATGCTAAGAAGTACACCACCAGGAAAAATCACAGAAACCGTACAAAATATCATTACTGATAATCAGAAAGCTCAGGCCAAAATACGGAAAATCAGTGATCGTATCCGTAAAGGCCAGTGGCTTGGGTCAACGGGCAAACGCATACAAACGATTATTCATATCGGTATTGGGGGGTCGGCACTAGGTCCTGAGTTATGCTATGAAGCACTGCAGGGCTTCGCTCATCCGGAGCTTGATTTTTACTTTATTGCCAATGTTGATGGTGCAGAAATTATCCAGCTACTGAAGACGTTGGACCCGGAACAGACATTGGTGGTAATAGCGAGTAAAACCTTCACGACCCAGGAGACTCTGATTAATTCGCAAACCACGATTGAATGGTTTAAAGAAAAACTTGGGTTGTCATCGCCGCAGTCATCCACCCACTATATTGGCATCACAGCCAACCCGGATAATGCAGAAAGCTTTGGCCTTGCTGCAGAAAACATCCTTACGTTTGATGCATCCATTGGTGGCCGCTATTCGCTTTGGTCCAGTATTGGGCTAACCATCGCCATCGCCATGGGCTTTGAACACTTTAAAAGCGTACTCTCTGGAGCGGCTGCCATGGACCGTCATTTTATTGACGCGCCATGGCAGAAAAACATGCCGGTCATTATGGCCCTGCTGGGTATCTGGTATAACAATTTCCTTAAGGCACACAGCCTCGCAGTCATCCCCTACTGCCAGCGCCTGTCACTACTTCCTGACTATCTTCAGCAGCTGGATATGGAGAGCAATGGTAAATCTGTACGCTTAAATGGTGCGACAGTGGCGTACGAAACAGGCCCTGTCATCTGGGGTCAGACAGGAACGAATGGGCAACATGCTTTCTTTCAGTTGCTTCACCAGGGAACACATCTCATCCCGGTTGATTTTATTGGAGCAGTGAACGACCCCCTCAGTGAACACGAGCATCATTCTGTACTGTTGAATAATATGCTCGCCCAATCAGCCGCACTAATGTCAGGCAACCATGACGACACACTCCCTAGCTATCGTTATTACCCGGGCAATCGACCATCAAATGTGCTTCTTCTGGACCAGTTAACACCAGAAACCTTTGGTCAGCTTATTGCGCTTTATGAACACAAGGTGTTTGTG
>SBGI01000027.1 GCA_006227015.1 Gammaproteobacteria bacterium | reverse complement strand
TCGTCGATCAACAGTTCGTTGGTGGGGGACAAATCCAGGCCACGACGGCAGATTTCCACGAATTCTTCGCGGTTGTAGGCAATACCGCCACCGGAGCCACCCATGGTGAAGGACGGCCGGATAATACAGGGGTAACCAAAGCGATCCGGGACCTGCAGGGCCTCTTCCAGACTGTGCACAATGACCGCATTGGGGGTATCCAGGCCGATGGCTTTCATGGCCTTGTCGAAGCGGTCGCGGTCCTCGGCCTTGTCGATGGCGTCCTGGTCGGCACCGATCATATCGACGCCAAACTCTTCCAGCACCCCTTCGCGAGCCAGGTCGAGCGCACAGTTGAGAGCTGTCTGACCGCCCATGGTGGGCAACAGGGCGTCCGGGCGCTCTTTCTCGATGATCTTCGCCACGGTGCGCCATTCCACCGGCTCGATATAGGTGGCGTCCGCCATGGTCGGGTCGGTCATGATGGTGGCCGGGTTGGAGTTCACCAGAATGACCCGGTAACCCTCTTCGCGCAGAGCTTTACAGGCCTGAGCGCCGGAATAGTCGAACTCGCAGGCTTGTCCGATGACAATGGGACCAGCGCCGAGGATCAGGATGCTTTTGATGTCGGTTCTTTTTGGCATAAGTCGTCGTCAGTTAGGCCGCAGCCGTTAACTTGGTACCTGTCAGCAGGTGTTATGTCGGTGCCGTTACAGACACCTCGCGCACGGGAAAAGCCCTGTTCAGCTGGCCTGGCCGCGCGCCTCAATCAATTCGAAAAAGTGGTCAAACAGCGGTGCCGCATCATGGGGGCCGGGGCTGGCTTCCGGATGACCCTGGAAGCTGAAAGCCGGCTTGTCTGTGCGGTGAATACCTTGCAGAGACCCATCGAACAGCGAATTGTGAGTCGCCCGGAGAGTGTCCGGCAAAGTGGTCTCATCCACAGCAAAACCGTGGTTCTGGCTGGTGATCATCACCGTGTCGTTATCCAGGTCTTTTACCGGGTGGTTGGCACCATGGTGGCCAAATTTCATTTTCACAGTCTTGGCACCACTGGCCAGGGCCAGCAACTGGTGACCCAGGCAGATACCAAATACCGGTATATCAGTCTCAAGAAAATCGCGAATCGCCTGTATGGCATAATCGCAAGGCTCCGGATCGCCCGGGCCATTAGACAGGAAAATACCGTCGGGATTCATGGCCAGCACGTCTGCTGAAGGGGTTTTGGCGGGCACCACCGTAAGGTTGGCACCGCGATCCACCAGCATGCGCAGAATATTGTGCTTGGCACCGAAATCGTAGGCGACAACATTGTAGGGTTTCTTTTCCGGTGAAGTGAACCCTTCGCCGAGCTGCCAGCTGCCCTCGGACCAGACATAGGCTTGATCCGTGGTGACTTCCTGGGCCAGGTCCATGCCTTTCAGACCGGAAAAGCTCCTTGCTGTAGCCAGCGCCTCGTCGCGGTCGACGCGACCCGCCATCAGGCAGCCACTCTGGGCGCCTTTCTCACGCAGGATTCGGGTCAGTTTGCGGGTATCAATGTCGGCGATGCCAAGGATATTGTTCGCCCTCAGGTATTCATCCAGCGCCTGCTCGGAACGGAAATTACTGGCCAGCATCGGCAGGTCGCGAATCACCAGACCGGCAGCCCAGATGCGTTCAGACTCACAATCTTCCCGGTTAACACCGACATTGCCGATATGAGGGTATGTCAGGGTAACGATCTGGCGCGCATAGGAGGGGTCGGTGAGGATTTCCTGATAGCCGGTCAATGCTGTATTGAATACCACTTCACCACTTGAGAGCCCATCTGCACCAATGGCGATACCCTCAAACACAGTACCATCCTCAAGCGCGAGAATAGCGGACCGATGGCTATCGGTATTCAAAGCGACCTCCTCAACCTTATAGGGGATTCTTACTGTGACAGCTCATTTCCCTAAGCAACAAATCCGGTGTCAGTCAGGCTAACGTCAGGCTGTAAAAAAGCGAGATGAAACCGCACGTCTCACCTCGCTTTCAAATTCTTCAACCGCGTCCCTCACCGGTAATTACAGGGCTTGCTCTGTCTGCGGAAACTAACGGCGCATTCTAGGGCAAGCACCCCAATCTGTCCAGCCGATATCGCGCCGGCCGCGGCAAAAATTGCCTGTTTTCACAGGCATGCCATCACTTCAGGCCAAGCACATCCTGCATATCGTAAAGGCCTTTTTCCTGCCCCTGCAGCCAGGCGGCCGCCCGCACTGCCCCGCGGGCAAAGGACATGCGGCTGGAGGCCTTGTGGGTGATTTCCACACGCTCACCGTCAGCGGCAAACATCACCGTGTGATCGCCGACAATATCGCCGGCTCGCACCGTCGCGAAACCAATGGTCTGGCGATCCCGGGCACCGGTCTGACCCTCACGACCGTAGACGGCCACTTCGGACAAATCGCGACCCAGGGTTTTGGCCACCACCTCACCCATACTGAGAGCAGTGCCCGAGGGAGCATCCACCTTGTGGCGGTGATGGGCCTCGTAAACTTCGATGTCTACCTCGTCGCCGAGCACCTTGGCCGCCATTTCCAGCAATTTGAAACAGAGGTTGACTCCTGTGCTGAAGTTGGAGGCAATGCACAAGCCGGTGGTGTCGGCAGCGGACAACAACTGCTGCCTTTGTTCCGGCGTAAATCCGGTGGTTCCGACCACCATTTTTTTGCCGGCAGGGGCACAGGCCTCAGCGTTGGCGAGAGTTGCCACTGGTGCTGTAAAGTCGATCAGCACGTCGAACTGGTCGAGCACCTGGGAAATATCGCCGACAATCGAGAC
>SBGI01000146.1 GCA_006227015.1 Gammaproteobacteria bacterium | reverse complement strand
GCCAGCATCGGCCCTTCTCCCAGGATGTTGAGATGCTTGTCCGTCACAATAGTTGCGATTTCGATAATGACATCGTTGTCGGTATCCAGCCCGGTCATCTCCAGGTCGATCCAGATAAGATTGAGGGGGTCCTTACTCACTAATACATCATTCATGGGGAGTTTCTTTGGCCTTGCTAATAATATTGTCCAACGCTGTCAGCCGCGTTTCACGCTGGCTAACCTCTGCTTTTAGTACTTTGGTTTCTTCTTCGCCCGCACCCTGCAACTGCTCTTTGAGGGATTTGAGCTCCAGGGTAATTGTTTGTTTTTCATCTTCCAGGGAATGAATTTTTTCTGCGCGGTCAGCCTTGTCAAAAATCATCGCTTCCGGCGCCAGCTGCTCGCCCTTCTTGACTTCCGGTTGACCTGGAATACCGATAAATTTCTCACCGCTTTGAAACTGGCGCTGATTCATAAATGTCGGGGACACGATCTCAATTCCGGCGCCGTGTAACTTGTCCAGAACCTCCTTGCGCAACCTGCTGCGTGTGGTCAACAGGTGTTTCACTTCCGGGTAATAGCCGGAAACCTTGTAGCTGACAGAAAAATCTCCAAGGTTGCGTATCTGCATAAAAGGCTCGGTCAGGCCTGCTGCTAACGCAGCCTCCTTGAATAGTGGCTCCAGCTGATGATGGGCCACATCGTAGCCAAGGGATAATTCACAGGAAACAATGGTGCCGGATGAGCGCACAACCGTAACCGGATTAGAGGCAAGAAAAAGGTTTGGCAACGTAATCAGGTCGCGGTCTTCAGACTGGATTTCCGTGTGAAACAAACCCCTCTCCGTCACTCGACCAAAGTGCTCACCGGCGCGAATAAAATCGCCGTGATGAAAGCTCCTCACTGCCCGCAGCATCAGACCGGCCATGGCGTTGGATACGAAAGTGGTGGACGATAGCGCAATGACACCTGTCAGCACCAGGCCCAACAGGCTCAGCAAATCACCACGCGTGGACTCACTGACCGGTAAGGCCAGAATAATGATGACCAGTGCTATCGCCGTCAAAACCAGCATAGTCACCTGGCCAGGCAGCCTTGATTCCGTGGTTAAACTGGCGCGTCGCAACAACAACCAGTTGGCAATCCACAGGCACAAAACGATCAGTGCAATGGTCACCAGTAGTGGGATAAATGTTGCCAGTGACTGGTAGATTCCTTCCAGATCAAGCATGTCTGATTCCTGTCCCCCAATGCGCTTATGCTATATCCTTGCGACCAACGAAGCCAGTTAATAACCTCGGCACCTATTCCAGTCAGGATTGGATCTTGAGCAAACGCCATTTAACCAAACAACAGCAGCGGCGCATTCAGCGTAACCAGAACAAGGCACAAGCTGCTGTTGATAGAGTACAGGCAGAGGAATTGCTGGCCACGAACAATCTAGGCCCCGAGCAGAATGGACGGGTTACTGCCTGTTACGGCTCCCAAGTGGATGTGGAACCCGAAAACGAAGGCCAGTATGAATCAAAGCGCTGCCATCTTCGGGCAAACCTGCCATCCATTGTCACTGGCGACAATGTTATCTGGCAGGACGGCGACCCACAGGGGGTAGTGGTTGCCATCAAACCCCGCAATAGCGAACTTTGCCGCCCGGACAACCGCGGCAAGCTTAAGCCCGTCGCAGCCAACATCGACCGTATTGTTATTGTCATCGCTCCCCTGCCAGAACCCCATAGAAACCTGATTGACCGCTACCTAGTTGCCTGCGAGCACCAGCAGATCACCCCCGTGCTGGTGATGAACAAGAGCGATCTGCTGGAGGATAACAATCGTGACGCACTTATGGACATGCTGGCTGACTACCAGTCACTGGGTTACGACTGTCTACAGGTCTCTGCCCACAGCGGCGATGGTATGGGACTTCTCTCCGACCGCCTTGACAGAACGACCAGTGTGTTTGTTGGCCAGTCCGGTGTCGGCAAGTCATCCCTGCTGAACACGCTGTGTCCTGGCACAAATACCGCCGTGGGGGCTTTATCAGAAGCTGTTATCAAGGGCACTCACACCACCACCACCGCCCAGTTGTTTCACTTACCTGACGGGGGTGAGGTCATCGATTCTCCGGGGATCCGTGAATTTGGGTTATGGCACCTGAACCCCGAGGAAGTCGCCAGCGGCTTTATTGAATTTCGGCCTTTTCTCGGTCACTGCAAGTTCAGGGACTGCCAACATCGGGGCACCGAGCCAGGCTGCGCCATAGGCGAGGCCATCTCTGAAGAACGGATAAGCCAGCAACGTGTGGACAGTTATCGTCATATTCTACAAAGCCTCGAAAGCGGCCACTAAGCCAGACAAAACACGACAAAATCAGTGTTACAATCGCCGCCTGCTATCAGTATGGGAGGTACCATGTCCACAATTCCAAAGCTACTCGAGCCACAGGATCTGTTAAACCTGCTCGACCAACCGAATATTCTGATCATCGACCTTTGCAACGATGGTCTCTACACCCAAAAGCATATTCCCGGCGCTGTTCATGTCTCACCCAAAGAGTTGATGAACGGCGGCCAACCCTGGCCCAATAAACTGGCATATCCCCCGCAGCTGAATGCCTTATTCAGTCGGCTGGGTTTAACTGAAGACACGCATGTTATCGTTTACGATGACGAAGGCGGCGGATGGGCTGGTCGCTTTGCCTGGACACTCGATGTGATTGGTCACCATAACTGGTCATACCTGAATGGCGGGCTGGTGGCTTGGCACAATGAGGGCTTTTCGGTGACCCAGGAGGTTCCTCCTCCGGCAGCTGTTGACTATGAGGTGAATGTCGATCTGGGAGCACTGGTGCGAACCGAAGACATCATGGCTCAACTGGAGTCAGGAGACTTGCAGATCTGGGATGCCCGCACCCCGGAAGAATTTAGCGGCGAAAAAGTCATGGCCGAGAAAGGTGGACACATTCCCGGCGCTATCAACTGTGAGTGGACCAGCCTGATCGACAATCACAAGAATATGCGAATTCGGGAAGATGCCTTGGAGCGCTTGGCAGCAGTTGGAATTGATCCCAGCAAGCCCACCGTGACCCACTGCCAATCCCATCACCGCTCCGGCTTTACCTACATGCTCGGCAAAATATTGGGCTTCGATAATATCCGTGCCTATGACGGATCATGGTGGGAATGGGGCAACCGCCCGGATACCCCTGTGGAGCAATAGCTTGAATACCTTTTTGGCAGAATGGTTTGTCGCTCTGCAGCGACTATTGCCCCAACACGGTCTGTCCCGATTGGGGAAAAAACTCGCGGAGTCACAATCCCCGCGAGTCAAAAATGCGCTGATTCGCCAGTTTATCAAAACCTATCGGGTCAACATGGAAGAGGCTCTTTCCGGCTCGCCGGACGACTACCCCTGCTTCAATGATTTTTTTACGCGCGCGCTCAAGCCGGAAGCCAGACCCATCGTCCAGGATGACGCTGTTGTCACCTCGCCGGCGGACGGCAGTATCAGTCAGCTGGGAACCATTACCGCCGGAAACATTTTTCAGGCGAAGGGGAAATCGTTTTCTGTAGAGGCACTTCTCGGTGAATCCAATGAGGATAGCAGGCTCTTCCAGCAAGGTGAGTTTATAACCATCTACCTGTCTCCGAGCGACTACCATCGGGTGCACATGCCCGTGGCCGGAACGCTCGATTATTGTCGTTACATTCCTGGAAAACTGTTTTCGGTCAATGCCGCCACTACCACTCTCGTAGACGGCCTGTTTGCCAAAAATGAACGTCTGGTTTGCCTGTTTAATACAGAATTTGGCCGCTGTGCAGTTGTACTGGTTGGCGCAATGATGGTGGCCGGCATCGAAACTGTCTGGCAGGGAGGCTACCAGGCAAATCAGCTTCGTGTAGACCAATTCAAGCCTGGAGAAGTCGTTCTGGGCAAAGGTGATGAGATGGGTCGTTTTAAGTTTGGTTCAACGGCGATTGTGCTGTTTGAACCCAATACTATTGGTTGGTTGACAGAAGTCGCCTGTGGAAAAAGTGTGAAGATGGGCCAGGGTATTGGCCAGCGGCTGTCAGATTGACAGCCGGGTATTAAATTCGGAAACGACCCCGAAGATTGCCAAACATACCAGATTTACTGGCAACGGGTTCTTCGGCTTCCTGTTCGTTCGCCAAGGTACTATCAAGAATCTTGCTGGTATTTTTCATGAAAATGCTGGTTACCGCAGGAATGTCCACATCATAACCTGACAACTCCAGATCCCGGGCAATCGCCAGCTTGGAAACTGAGCGAGCCTTTGCCACACCGGTGCCCAGCAGTGCATCCCGCGACTGCTGCTCATCCTTCAGGTCCAGCAGAATATACTCGCCTGAAGCCTTGGCTTTTTTCTGATTGAATACCGCTACCTTGGGTGTCAAACGGGAATCTGCATGCTGTTCCACCACCACACCGACATCGCCTGTGGTCAACTCTACCAATGTGCCAGTGGGGTACAAACCTATTGACTGGATGAACTGTACAACCAGGTCATCCTGAAATTTCTTATCACGCATGTTGTAGAGCAAGCTGACGGCTCGTGACGGCGCCACAGGATCTTCAGACTCCTGAGGATTGGAAATTGCGTCATAGGTTGTGGCAATACCGGCAACACGGGCTAACAGGGGAATCTTTCCACCCATGATGCCCTCGGGGAATCCACTACCGTCAAAGCGTTCACAATGATAACGAACCACTGAAATTACTCGGGGTTCTACACTTTTCGAGGCACGCAGCATTTCCACCCCGTACTCGACGAATTGTTGATATTCCTTATTCTCTTCAGCCGTACGGCGTTTCTTGCGCAACAGGCCGTTGGGCAATTTCACCTTGCCGATGTCTTTAAGCAATGTGCCCAGACAAAGTACTGACATGTCGCCCTTGGGCATACCAATATAGCGGGCAAACTGAACAGCCCAAAGGGCCGCTCTCATGCTGTGATCATGCGTATGCTGGTCTTTTAGGCGCAGTCTCAACAACCAGGTAAAGGCATCGGGACAGCGCACAACGCTATTGACCATGTCTGCAACAGCATCTTTCAGCTGTTGATAATCAAATTCGCGGCCTTTGGCTATCTGTTTGGCGGCAAGGGTAAACTGACCGCGCAATTGCAATAGCGCCTTTTCAGCATGTGCCACCTCACTGCTGAGCGGCACAACCTCGGTGTAAACATTGCGCTTGACCTCAATCGGAGTCACGTCGCTTTTCTCCGTAATACCGGCCTGAGCTTTTGTCAGTGAAGAAATGATCCTCTTTCCCTGACCTGATTTGGGAGCGTAACCTTCAGTTACGGTTGTGCCCAGTGGGCTGGCGCCCTTGGTCACATCGATAAAGACATAGTCGCAATAGTTCCGCAGCGCACTTATCTCCTTGGGGCTTTTTACCAGTAAACCCTGAATTGGGAAAGGCGTCTGGCTCCACGGACGATCAAGACAGGAGACGAACATACCAATGGTAATGTCCTCTGCTCTGATTTTAACCTGTTTGATGCTCATAGTTTCTGCGCCCCCCATTCTAGGGGTTAAGGTAACTTTTAGCCTGTGTTAAGCCACAAACCGACAATGTAAGGATATGCCGGCTGAAAATAAAGGCAAGATACATAGCCCGGTCGGTCAGATATGACGATAACTGGTTACTTTAATTAGAGTTTTTGTGGTACTTCTCTGACAGTTCGTGAACTGCGTCTACAAATACTCCGGCATGTTCCGGGTTGATATCCGGGGTTATACCGTGACCAAGATTAAAGATATGCCCTGCTCCAGAGCCATAACTTTCAAGAATTGATGCCACTTCCTGGCGTATTCTGGCGGGTGATGCCCTCAGCACAGCGGGATCCATATTACCCTGCAGGGCGACTTGTTGACCGACGCGTTGGCGGGCAACACCGATATCCGTAGTCCAGTCCAAACCAATGGCATTACAGCCAGTATCAGCTATGCTTTCAAGCCACTGACCTCCCCCCTTGGTAAAGAGGATAACTGGCACTGGACGCCCTTCATTCTCACGGGTTAACCCTGAGACAATTTTGCCCATGTAGTTGAGAGAAAACTCCCGGTAAGCAGTATGGGAGAGGCTTCCTCCCCAAGTATCAAAAATCTGTACTGCCTGAGCGCCGGCTGCTATCTGTGCATTGAGGTACACAGTGACCGATTCAGCCAGTACATCCAGCAGTTGATGCATCAGCTCTGGCTGCTCATACAGAAGTGTTTTACAGCGAGCAAAATCGCGACTGGAGCCACCCTCAACCATGTAGGTTGCCAAAGTCCACGGGCTGCCTGAAAAGCCTATCAGCGGTACTCGACCATTCAACTCACGACGAATAGTACTCACCGCGTTAATCACATAGGGCAAGTCATCATGGGGGTTTATCACCCGGAGAGCGGCAACATCACTTTCAGTACGCACCGGCTTTCTGAATTTTGGACCTTCACCGGTTTCAAAATACAGCCCAAGCCCCATAGCATCAGGGATCGTCAGAATATCGGAGAACAGGATAGCCGCATCAAGGGAATATCTCTCAAGGGGCTGCAAGGTGACTTCACAGGCGAGATCCGGGTTTGTGCACAACCCCATAAAATCACCTGCTTGACTGCGTGTCTCGCGATACTCAGGTAGATATCTGCCAGCCTGCCGCATCATCCAGACCGGTGTGACGTCAACCGGCTGACGCAGCAATGCCCGCAGAAAGCGGTCGTTTTTCAAAACCGTCATCGCTACGCCTTAAATTTCCAGGTAATCGAGGATACCTTCTCCGGCCTGGCGGCCTTCCCAGATGGCGGTTACAACCAGGTCAGAGCCCCGCACCATATCTCCACCGGCAAAAACCTTTGGATTGCTGGTTTGAAACTTGTAGGTTTGCTCTTCCGGTGCAATAACACCTTGCCAGCTGTTCAGCTCAACATCGATATCACTCAGCCAGGGAGCCGGGCTGGGCTGGAAACCAAACGCGATCAGAACAACATCAGCTGGCAGAATTTCCTCGCTGCCAGGAACAGGCACCGGACGACGACGACCTCTTTCATCGGGTTCACCCAACTCGGTCGTGACGACCTTAACACCTTCAACACCGTCATTGCCGACAATTTCTATGGGCTGCCGATTAAACAGAAACTCAACACCTTCTTCTTTGGCATTCTGCACTTCCCGGCGGGAGCCTGGCATATTCTCTTCATCCCGCCTGTACGCACAAACCACAGATTCAGCACCCTGGCGGATTGACGTACGATTGCAGTCCATAGCTGTGTCACCACCACCCAGCACAACGACCCGCTTGCCTGCCACACTGATGAAGTCAGAAGGATTTTTTTCCCAACCCATATTGCGGTTCACATTGGCAACCAGAAAAGGTAACGCATCATAGACGCCACTCAGGTTTTCACCGGGAAAACCACCCTTCATGTAGGTGTAGGTTCCCATGCCGAGGAAAACAGCATCAAACTCCTGAATCAGGCTGGACATCTCAACATCCTTGCCGACCTCAGTATTGAGGCGGAATTCGACTCCCATATCCTCAAAAACCTGTCGACGGTTCTGCATCACAGATTTTTCCAGCTTAAACTCGGGAATACCAAACGTGAGCAGGCCGCCAATTTCAGGGTAGCGGTCAAAAACCACCGGTTTCACCCCATTGCGAACAAGAATATCTGCGCATCCCAGGCCTGCGGGACCTGCGCCAATAATGGCTACACGCTTGTCAGTCCACTTAACATTGGACATATCCGGGCGCCACCCCATGGCAAATGCGGTATCCGTAATGTACTTTTCCGCGCTGCCGATGGTCACTGCACCAAAATCTTGATTAAGCGTGCAGGCACCCTCACAGAGTCGGTCTTGGGGACAAACACGGCCGCAGACTTCAGGCAAGGTATTGGTCATGTGACTAAGCTCAGCCGCCTCCAGGATATTTCCATCAGAGAGGAGCTTCAGCCAATTGGGAATATAGTTATGTACCGGGCACTTCCACTCACAATAAGGGTTACCGCAGTCCAGGCATCGATGGGCCTGACTCGAAGCCTCTTTCTGCTCAAACGGCTCATAGATTTCAACAAATTGCTGGGTGCGACTGAGGAGCCCTTTTTTATTGGGCTCTTCGCGCTCAACCTGAACAAATTGAAAATTGTTGTTTAGCCTCTGGGTCATAATCCAAACCTATTTCAGTTGCGCCGTGCGCCTGTTACTGGGGTTCTGCTCGAGTGTGCTGCAGCAAACCCTGCAGACTGGCCGCCTTGGGTTTCACCAGCCAGAAGCTACTCACATAATGCTCAAAATTATCAAGAATAGTCTGACCCCAGGCGCTGCCCGTTTCCTCGACAAACTCCCGAACAATACCTTCCAGGTTGTGTCGATATGCCTCAGTGGCCTCACTGGTAATACGCTGAATATCTACCAGTTCCATATTGTAGCGGTCGACAAAATTCCGTTGTTCGTCCAGCACGTAGGCATAACCGCCAGTCATACCTGCACCAAAGTTATACCCGGTCTCTCCCAGCACCACGACGACACCACCAGTCATATATTCACAACAGTGATGGCCGGCACCTTCAATCACGGCCAGAGAGCCGGAGTTTCTTACGGCAAAACGCTCCCCGGCACGGCCAGCAGCGAACAACTTGCCTCCCGTGGCACCATACAAGCAGGTGTTTCCGACAATCGGCGCGTCATTTGAGGCATAGCGGCTGTTTTCCGGCGGCGCGATCACAACCTTTCCACCGGCCATACCTTTGCCGACATAGTCATTAGCATCACCAATCAGGTGTATATCCAGGCCACCGGCATTCCATACACCCAGGGACTGACCCGCCACACCTCTCAGCTTCAGCTTGATCGGCGCGTCAACCATGCCCTGATTACCATAGCGTTTGGCTATTTCACCCGACAACCTGGCGCCAATTGAGCGATCACAATTGCTGATGGTATAGCTGAACTCGCCCCCGGCTTTACCTTCGATGGCAGGCAGAATCTCCGTAGCCATCTGCTCGGCCAGGACACCCTTATCAAACGGGACATTTCGTGCCACCTGACAGGTTTGCGGTTTACTCCGCAACAGCTCATCGGTATAGATAATGGGTGAGAGATCGAGCTTTTTATGCTTTTCCGTTGTTCCGGAAAGGGTCTCCAAAAGGTCTACCCGACCCACCAGCTCACCCAGCGTTCTCACACCTAAACGGGACATCCACTCGCGGGTCTCTTCCGCCATAAAGCGGAAGAAGTTACGTGCCATTTCAACCGTACCGTGGTAGTACTCATCCCGCAGTAATTTATCCTGGGTAGCAACGCCTGTCGCGCAGTTGTTAAGGTGGCAGATACGCAGATATTTACAGCCCAGAGCAATCATGGGTGCCGTACCGAAACCAAAACTCTCCGCACCCAGAATGGCCGCCTTCACGACATCAAGGCCCGTTTTCAAACCACCGTCGGTCTGTACTCTAACCTTATCTCGCAGATCATTGGCCCTTAAGGTCTGATGGGTCTCCGCCAGGCCAAGCTCCCAGGGGGAACCTGCATAACGGATGGACGTCAGCGGACTGGCTGCGGTACCGCCGTCATACCCGGAGATGGTAATTAAATCTGCATAAGCTTTGGCCACACCAGCGGCAATCGTTCCCACCCCTGGTCTGGATACCAGCTTAACGGATACCAGCGCCTGCGGATTGACCTGCTTAAGGTCATAAATTAACTGGGCCAAATCTTCGATGGAATAGATATCGTGGTGAGGCGGAGGTGAAATCAATGTCACCCCGGGCACAGAATAGCGCAAGCGGGCAATCAGGTCGTTGACCTTGCCGCCTGGCAACTGCCCACCCTCGCCGGGTTTTGCACCCTGCGCGACCTTGATCTGAATGACTTCAGCGCTCGACAGGTAATGCGGTGTAACGCCAAAGCGACCGGACGCCACCTGCTTGATCTTGGAGACCTTAATCGTGCCGTACCGAGCAGGATCTTCACCACCCTCACCGGAGTTGGACCTGCCTCCAAGGCTGTTCATAGCCTCGGCCAAGGCCTCATGCGCTTCCGGTGATAACGCGCCCAATGACATACCGGCGGAATCGAAGCGCTTGATAATGTCTTCTATGGGCTCCACTTCACTCAAAGGTACAGAAGCAATGTCTCCTTTCACTTTCAGGAGATCCCGAAGCGTTGCTACCGGCCGATCATTGACCAGACCTGCATAATCATGCCAGGCAGCGTAATCATTGTTCTGAACAGACTTGTGTAACGCCGTAACGACATCCGGGTTGAACGCGTGATATTCCTGGCCATGCACATATTTCAACAGGCCACCGGGATTGATCGGCTTGCGGTCACTCCAGGCCTGTGCCGATAGCAATTTCAAGTCATCTTGCAGCTCGCCAAAACCGGCACCCTCAATACGGCTTGGGGTGTCGGCAAAACAGGTTTCTACAACGTCGGATGACAAACCTATAATTTCGAACAACTGGGCACCGCGGTATGAACCAATGGTGGATATGCCCATCTTGGAAAGGATTTTCAGCAGACCCTTGTTAATGCCCTTGCGGTAATTTTTAAAGGCTGTTCCCAGGTCACACAACACCTCTCCGGAATTCACCAGGTCAGCCAGAATATGGAAACTTAAATACGGATAAACAGCAGAAGCGCCATAGCCAATCAAGGTGGCTATCTGGTGTGAATCGCGGGCTGAGGCCGTACTGGCAATGATATTTGCATTGCAACGTTCACCTACAGCTATAAGGTGATGGTGCACTGCACCCACTGCCATCAACATTGGAATCGGCAGTTTATCGGCCGCAATATCAGAATCGGACAAGATACAGAGGACTACACCCTCTTTAACCGCCTTTTCCACCTCCAGACAGAGGTTATTGATGGCGTCTTTGAGACTGCCTGTTTGGGGGTCGTAATTGACGCCAAACTTTTTAACCGGGTACTCGCTCTGATCAATATTTTTCAGTGCGTAATACTTTCTTGGCGACAGTACAGGACTGTTCAAATTGACGCGTCTACCATGTTCCGGTGTCTCGGAGAAAAGGCACTCTTCCCGCCCCAGCTGAGTTGCCAGCGACATCACCAGCGACTCACGCAAGGGGTCAATAGGTGGGTTTGTCACCTGTGCAAACTGCTGCCGAAAATAGTCGTAGAGTGCGCGCTGCTTGGATGAGAGCACCGCCATGGGCGTGTCATCCCCCATGGATCCAACTGCCTCCTGACCACCTTCTGCCAGCGGTCGTAACACCTGATCCCGTTCTTCCTGGCTTGCAAGAAACAGCTTCATGTAGCGGCGCACTTGCTCACGGCTAAGCGCCCCTTCCACCTCAATGCTGTCCTGGTCCATGGTAGACATAACCTTGACACTGCCATCCCGCAACCATTGCTGGTAGGGATTGCCTGACGCCAACTCACGGTCGACATCCTCGGCGGTCAGCATGTTGCCAGTCAGGGTATCAATAGACAGGATGTCCCCCGGCCCAAGACGGCCCTTGGCAACGACATTTTCCGGCTGATATTTATAGACGCCAATTTCGGAAGCGACGGTAATAATATCGTCGTCCGTCAGTACCCAGCGCGAGGGACGGAGACCATTGCGGTCCAGTGTACAGACAGCATATCGGCCGTCGGTAATCACCATTCCGGCAGGGCCATCCCAGGGCTCCATATGCATGGAAATGTATTCAAAGTAAGCCCGCTCATTGGGCCCGTAATCCTGTGTATTGTTCCAGGCAGGCGGCACCAGTAAGCGAACGGCCTTGTGCAGATCCATACCACCAGCTACCAGAACTTCCAACATATTATCCAGGCTCGAAGAGTCCGAACCGGTTCTGTTCACCAAGGGCGCAACATCCAGTAAATCCGGAAGCAGCGGGGTTTCAAACTTTGGCGTTCTTGCTACCGACCAGTTTCGGTTGCCGGTAATGGTGTTGATCTCACCGTTGTGAGCGAGCATCCGAAAAGGTTGAGCCAGGGGCCAACGCGGCATGGTGTTCGTAGAAAAACGCTGATGGAAGACGCAAATCGCTGTTTCCAGTGCCGGGTCATCAAGGTCAAGATAAAACTTGGGCAGATCTACCGGCATCATCAACCCTTTATAGCTGATGACATTGGCTGACAAACTGGCAATATAAAATGATTCATCCGTCGACAAGGCTTTTTCTGCCTTGCGCTTCGCAATAAACAGGCGTGCATTGAACTGCTGCTCTTCCAGATCACCCGCACTCACAAAGACCTGTGCGAATACTGGCAGAGATCGAAGTGCGATCTCACCGAGACAGTCTGTATTGGTCGGCACTTCCCGCCAGCCAATAACCTCAAGCCCTTCATTCTGAAGCGCTTCGTTAAGGGCTTGTTGTGATCTTTCCCGTTGAGCGCTGTCCTGGCTAAGCATAACAGCACCGACCGAGTAGAGGTCTGGCAACTCAACAGCAAACAACTCGCTTGCAACCTGACGCATAAAGCTGTCTGGTTTCTGCAACAACAAGCCACAACCATCACCTGTTTTCCCATCGGCGGCAATGCCGCCGCGGTGGGTCATACAGGTTAATGACTCAATGGCAGTTTCCAGGATACGGTGACTCGCTTGCCCCTTTGTATGGGCAATCAAACCAAAACCGCAGTTATCTTTAAATTCATCTAACCGATAGAGGCCTGTCGACATAATAAAACTCTAGACAGAAAGCAAGTAAAAACAGCTGGTTATATGGCCCAAAATAGGTGGCGCAAATGGGCACAAAAGGAGAGACATTTTACATGGCTGGAGCCTGCGCCACAAATATCTGCGAAGATAAATGAATGGGACGAAGCTGCGCGATAAAACCAAGAAGTCCCATTTTGGTTCATTCTTTAACTGACAGCAAGCCTCTCAGGCAGTCCGCGTCAAAATCCGAGGTTACCACCGCATCCCCCAAAGCTTTCAACAACACCAGTCGCAACGTACCATCAAGGACTTTCTTATCGACACTCATCAGGGACATAAATGTCTGACTATTCATACCTTCTGGCGCCCAGACTGGCAGGTGGCATTTCTCCAGTATTCTCACCACACGCCGCTTGTCATCGTCGCTAACCCATCCCATCATTCTGGATAGTTCTGTTGCCATGACCATTCCCGCCGCAATAGCCTCACCGTGCAACCATTCACCGTAACCCTGCGCCGTTTCAATGGCATGCCCAAAAGTATGACCAAAATTAAGGGTTGCTCGAATACCACCTTCTTTTTCATCTTCGTGAACGACGCTCGCCTTGTTTTCGCATGAACGCTGCACTGCTATTGCAATCGCTTGGGGATCACGGCACAGCAATCTGTCAATATTGCTTTCCAACCAGGCAAAAAAATCAATATCTCGTATCAAGCCGTACTTCACTACTTCCGCTAAGCCAGCGTAATATTCTCTATCAGGCAGGGTTTTCAGTGTGTCTGTATCAGCAATGACGCATTGCGGCTGATAAAATGCGCCTATCATATTTTTCCCTTTAGGATGATTGACCGCCGTCTTACCTCCCACTGAAGAGTCAACCTGCGCCAAGAGCGTCGTTGGCACCTGAATAAAATTGACACCGCGCTGGTAACAGGCCGCTGCAAACCCCGTCATATCCCCAACGACGCCTCCGCCGAGGGCAATCAGCGTGGTAGTGCGATTATGTTGCCGCTCCAAGAGAGTATCAAACACCCTACTTAGAGTTTGCATATTTTTATATTGTTCTCCATCGGGGAGGATAACCGTATCAACCTGGAAGGCTTTCAGTAGACTACAGAGATTGTCCAGATATAAAGGAGCAATCGTTTCATTCGAAACGATGAGTATTTGAGAGCCACTAATATATGGACAGAAATACTCGGGCTTGGAAAGGATTCCAGTACCAATAAAGATTGGGTAGCTGCGATCACCCAGGTCGACCATGAGAGAGGCGGTGTAATTGGTCACTGTAGTTGATTCCCCGTCAAAAAGGGCTGCGAATTTACCACATCAGCAGTGATGCTGGCGAACCTCTCTTGCCACCCACTCAGCAACCAGCTGTGGTTTTTTTCTTTCTGTTTCAACAATAAGGTCAGCTACGTCCCGATATAACGGGTCTCTCTCCCCGATCAACTGGGTCAACACAGCCAAGGGATCAGCTACTTGCAACAGTGGGCGAGAGCGATCATGTGCCGTCCGCTCAAGCAATTGCTTTGCAGAGGCAGACAGATAGACAACATAGCCTCGGGCCTTTAGAACCTCCCTATTATGGGGGTTGATAACGGCACCGCCGCCGGTGGCCAGTAAAATACCCTCATCGGCTGCCAGCTCTGCCAGCAACAAGCTTTCCCTTTTGCGAAAACCAACTTCACCCTCGACATCAAATATCCAGGGAATGTCTGCACCACAGCGTTTTTCTATTTCTGCGTCCAGGTCGACAAATTTCAGGGAAAGGTTTTTTGCGAGGATACGGCCAATTGTTGTCTTGCCGGCCCCCATAGGGCCGACAAGAAAGACATTATTAGGTTTTGACATTAATCAAGAAGGGCCTCACTAAGAATCTTGGGTGTGATGAAAACAAGGATTTCCCTTTTTTCCATATCATCCAAGTCCTTACGGAAAAGTCTACCCAGATAGGGGATGTCACCAAAGAAAGGCACTTTCTCAACAGTATCCACGGTCGACATCTGGAACAGTCCACCAAGCACCAGCGTTTGGCCGTCACCGACAATTGCCTTGGTCTCAACCTGGGTCACATCAATTACAGGTTCTCCAGTTGGCAGAATATCGCCTATCGAATCCTGATTCACGTTGATGTCCATCACGATGCGCCCATCCGGGGTAATTTGTGGTGTTACCTCCAGTTTGAGCACAGCTTCTTTAAACTGAACTGATGTCGCACCACTTGATGTCGCATTCTGATACGGAATCTCTGTACCTGTCTTGATGGAAGCTTTTTGTTTATCTCCCGTCAACACTTTCGGCTGGGACACAATTTCACCGGTCCCCTCATTTTCCAGAGCGCTGAGTTCCAGGTCGAGGAAGGTATTCTGGGTCAGCAATTCAATGGCAAAGCTTCCCGTCGGGTTATTGACGCCCAAATCCACGCCAAGGCCCGCATCATTGACCAGTATTGTGCCGCCGCCCTGGTTAAACACTTGAATAGGGTTGTAGGGGCTTTCAAAGTTTTCAAT
>SBGI01000291.1 GCA_006227015.1 Gammaproteobacteria bacterium | reverse complement strand
AATATGATTCGCGCCACGGGTGTTGGCTTGCACACTGGCGAAAAAGTGTACCTGACCTTACATCCCGCCCCCGTCAATACCGGTATTATTTTCCGTCGCACCGACTTGGATCCCGTGGTCGAAATCTTTGCCAAGGCAGAGAATGTGGGTGAAACCACCCTCTCCACTACGCTGGTTAATGGCGATGTCAAAGTCTCAACCGTTGAGCACCTGCTTTCCGCCATGGCTGGGCTGGGTATCGACAATGCCATCATTGATGTGACTGCGCCAGAAGTGCCGATCATGGATGGCAGTGCCGGCCCTTTTGTGTTCCTGTTACAGTCTGCCGGCATTCGCGAGCAGGAAGAACCGAAACAGTTTATTCGCATCAAACGTCCGGTGACCGTGACCGATGGTGACAAGACCGCTTCCTTCAGACCTTTTAATGGCTTCAAGGTCAGTTTCTCCATTGACTTTGATCACCCGGTTTTTCATAACCGCACCCTGAAGGCGGAAGTGGATTTTTGTACCACCTCTTTTGTGAAAGAAGTGAGCCGCGCACGTACCTTTGGCTTTATGCATGAAATTGAATATCTGCGCTCCATGGGCCTTGCCCGGGGCGGCAGTATGGACAATGCTATTGTCGTCGACGAGTATCAGGTGTTAAATGAGGACGGTCTTCGCTATGAAGACGAGTTTGTGAAACACAAAATACTGGATGCTATTGGCGACCTGTACTTGCTAGGCAACAGCCTGATCGGCGAGTTCGTGGCCCACAAGTCGGGCCATGGGCTGAATAACGCCTCATTGCGAGAGTTGATTGCCCAGAAAGATGCCTGGGAAGTTGTCACATTTGAAAATGATGAAGATGAGGCGCCGATCTCATATATGAAGCCGCTGCTTACCGTATAGTCCGGATGAGCAGAAAAAGTAGATGATGCCAATAGACCGTGAAAATTATATTTATCAGTAACCGCAAGGGTGCGACCCGCTCCATGGTGCTCAGTAGCTGGGCCAAGGCGCTGTTGTCCCTGTGTTTGCTGGGGTTGCCCATTTCTGGTGGCATACTGATTGGCTCTTTGCTCACCTCTGACAACCATCCTATTGACCTTACCCTCATTAATTCAATGCGCCAGGAGTTGGAGCAGCAACAATCCGAGTTGAATCTCGGGCGTGAGGACGCGCGACAAAAAGTCAAAGCGATTACGCTCAAGTTGGCAGAGTTTCAGGCTCGCCTGGTCAGACTGGATGCGCTGGGCGAGCGCCTCTCGGAAGTGGCCGGCCTTGAGGATGGTGAATTTGATTTCGGCCAGCAGCCGGCAGTGGGTGGACCTGAACAGGATTCCCTGCAGTCTTATCAACATACCGAGCTGGAGGCGCTTTTCCGACAGCTTGAAGAGCAACTGGACAGTCGTGAGAGTCAGTTGGGCATTCTTGAGTCCCTAATGATGGACCGCAATGTCCAGCGCCAGAGCGCAGTCACCGGCCGCCCGATTAAAAAAGGTTGGTTGTCATCGCGCTTTGGCCGCCGTACCGATCCTTTTACAGGCCACAGAGCCTGGCATAATGGTGTGGATTTCGCCGGCAAAGCCGGATCTGAAATTATTGCTGTTGCGGCGGGTGTCGTCACCTGGTCTGGTGACCGCAACGGCTATGGTCAGATGGTAGAGCTTGATCACGGTGAAGGTTATGCCACCCGCTACGCACACAACAGTGAAAATCTGGTTAAAGTGGGCGATGTCGTCAAAAAGGGAGAAGTTGTCGCCCTGATGGGAAGCAGTGGGCGCTCCACTGGTCCTCACGTGCATTTTGAAGTGTATAAAAATGGTCGGGCTGTTGATCCCGCCAGCTATATCCGCCGTACTATCCGCTAACACCCCTCCCTTTCTCCTCCTCCCCGGTTCAAAACATACTGCGCAGATGCGCTTTTATTGATGTGGATGTGTAAATGAAACTCTTAAAGACATTGTTTGGCACTAAAAATGACCGTGAAATCAAACGGATGTATAAGATTGTCAAGCAGATCAATGGCCTGGAAGAAGCAATCAGCGCTCTTTCCGATGAACAACTAAAGGCTAAAACGGGAGAATTCCGGCAACGCTATAGTAGTGGCGAAAGTCTTGATACGCTTATGCCGGAAGCATTTGCCGTGGTGCGAGAAGCGGCTCACCGTACATTGGGTATGCGACATTTCGATGTGCAGCTGATCGGTGGTATCACCCTGCACGAGGGACGTATCGCAGAGATGCGAACCGGTGAGGGTAAGACTCTGGTTGCGACACTGGCAGCGTATCTGAATGCCATCCCGGAGACCGGTGTTCACATCGTTACCGTCAATGACTACCTGGCCAAACGGGATGCGCATTGGATGGCACCCGTGTTTGAGTTTCTGGGTATGCAGGTGGGGACGATCATTTCCCAGCAGGATTTGGAAGAAAAGCATCAGGCCTACCAGGCCGATATTACCTACGGAACCAACAACGAATTCGGGTTTGATTACCTGCGCGACAATATGGTGTTGCGCCTGGAAGAGAAAACCCAGCGCGGGCAAGTGTTTGCCATTGTCGATGAAGTGGATTCGATCCTGATTGACGAGGCGCGTACGCCATTAATCATATCTGGCGCTGCCCAGGACAGCTCGGCGCTGTATAAACGAATGAATGGTCTGATGCCGCTGCTCCAGCCCCATAGCGACGAGTCGCCCGGTGATTTTATTGTTGATGAAAAAACCCGGCAAATTGAATTAACCGAAGATGGTCACTCTAAAATTGAGTCTCTCCTTGAAAGTGAAGGCTTACTTCAACAAGG
>SBGI01000216.1 GCA_006227015.1 Gammaproteobacteria bacterium | reverse complement strand
TCAGGAAAATAATAATGAACTGTTGGCGTCTGAAAGATAGCTGACAGCAGAGAATAACTTGCGGCCCGCAGAGGCCCCATATGACCGAGAAAGACCATGCATCAATTTTCGTTGCCATCACCCTTGATGGAGAACTGGCTGCGTCACCAGGAGCATTTCCGCAACCGTGCCGGGTCAGAGCAGGCTGACTGGCTGGATGCAGCCCTGCAGGATAAACAGTTTGCCCAAGCTATTGGCATGGCTTGGGGTGGTAGTGAGTTTGTTGCCACAACCTGCGTGCAACAGCCGACGATGTTTCAGGAGCTGGTGTTGTCCGGTGATCTGGATAACACCCTGGTCCCAGGCGAGCTGGAGCAACGGTTGCGATCGCACCTGGATGGTGTTGCGTCCGAGGAAGAACTGCTGAAGAAGCTGCGGTTGTTCCGTAACCGTGAAATGGTGCGAATCGTTTGGCGTGATTTCAACCGCTTCGCGGCGCTTGAAGAAACTACTGGAGACATGACGTCCCTGGCGGAATCAGTTTTGAATGTCACCCTGGATTTTCTCTACGGCCGTGCCTGCGAGGAGTGGGGGACACCTCTCGATCGTCAGGGTAACCCCCAGCAGATGGTGATTCTCGGTATGGGCAAGCTGGGGGCTTGGGAGCTGAATGTCTCTTCCGATATCGATCTGATTTTTACCTATCCGGAAGCCGGTGAAACCAGCGGCGGCAAGCGCAATTTAAGCAATCAAGAATTTTTTGTCCGCCTTGGACAGCGACTTATCAAGGCGCTGGATGCACGCACGGCGGATGGCTTTGTGTTTCGGGTGGATATGCGCCTGCGACCTTACGGTCAGAGTGGTGCCCTAGTGCTCAACTTTGATGCCATGGAAGAGTACTACCAGACTCAGGGGCGTGACTGGGAGCGTTACGCGATGATCAAGGCCCGAGTAGTGGCCGGTGACCAGCAGGCGGGCCGGCAACTGATGGCCATGTTGCGGCCATTTACCTACCGTAAGTACATCGATTTCAGTGCGTTCGAATCCCTGCGTAGCATGAAGGCCATGATTAATCGCGAGGTGCAACGGAAGGGTCTGTCCGGTGACGTAAAGCGCGGTGCCGGCGGTATTCGCGAAGTTGAGTTTATTGCCCAGGCATTTCAGATCATTCGCGGTGGCCGTGACACCCGCTTTCAGACACCGGCGTTAAAAGCGATTCTGCCGCTGATCGCTGAAGAGGGGATGCTGTCCCTGGATGAAGTGGAAAAGCTCTACGATGGATACCGATTTCTGCGCAATGTAGAGCATGTTTTACAGGGCTGGCAGGACCGCCAGACACAATTGTTGCCCCATGATGCTGAGGGGCAGGCACTTGTCGCGGTGTTGATGGGCTATCCCGACTGGTCTAACTTTCTGGAGAGCCTGGATGAACACCGGACATGTATACGGGGGCTGTTTGAGGATGTGGTGGCCGAAGATCGTCGGCATGCCGAAGCTGCCTCGGAATCCGAGGACTGCGAGCTGGCCAAAACCGTGTGGTTGAGTTCCGATACCGAAGGTCAGATGGCCGATGCGCTCGCCGAGCTGGGTTATGACTGTATCGAGGAGGCCGTCAACGGGATTGTCAGTCTGCGGGATAGCCATGCCGTACAGGCGATGGCCAATGATACCCGGGGGCGTCTGGATAGCCTGATGCCTCAGCTGATACCGGTTTGCGGACAGATGCCGAACAGTGCCGAGACGCTGTGCCGGGTACTCAAGCTTATTGCTGCCGTTGCTCGACGCAGTGCCTATCTGGTGTTGTTGCGTGAAAACCCTTCCGCCCTGAGAACTACAGTGGAGTTGTTCTCTGCCAGTAGCTGGGTGGTCGATCAGCTGGTTCGTTTTCCGGCGCTGCTGGACGAGTTGCTGGATAACCGCAGTTTACTGTCGCTACCAGACCGTGCGGCCCTGTCGGATGAGCTGCGGCAACAGTTACTGCGTATACCCAGTGAAGATTTTGAAACACAAATGGAGGTGCTGCGGTATTTTCAGCGATCTCACGGGCTACATGTGGCCGCTTGTGAAGTTGAGGGTATCCTGCCTCTGATGCAGGTGAGTGATTATCTCACCTGGTTGGCCGAGTCCATTCTCGAACATGTGCTTGAGATGGCGTGGGAACAGCTGGTGGAGCGACACGGCAAGCCCAAAACGGTAGAGGGTGAAGATGCCGGTTTTCTGATCGTGGGCTATGGCAAGCTGGGAGGTGTTGAGCTGGGCCACGGCTCCGATCTGGACCTGGTGTTCCTGCACAATGCCGATCCGGCAAAATCCACAGATGGCGACAAACCGGTGGACGGTGCCTCATTTTTTGCCAGGCTCGGGCAGCGTATTATCCACATCCTGACGGCGCGGTTGCCCTCTGGAGACCTGTACGAGGTGGATATGCGTCTCAGGCCGTCCGGGAATTCCGGCATGCTGGTGTCTTCGCTTGGTGCGTTTGAAAAATACCAGATGGAAGAGGCCTGGATATGGGAACACCAAGCGCTTGTCAGGGCGCGGGCAATTGCCGGTGATGAAAACCTCGCGGAGCAGTTTTATGCAATACGAGAGCGGGTGCTTTGTCGGCAGCGGGATCAGGCGGAGCTCAAACAGTCTGTTGTTGAGATGCGGGACAAAATGCGCAAGCACCTGGGGTCAGGGGCTGGGGGGCAGCCTGAAGCGGGAATATTCAACCTAAAGCAGGATGCCGGAGGTATCGTTGACATTGAATTTATGGTTCAATTTGCGGTCTTGGCCTGGTCCCACGACATTACCGGTTTAACCCATTG
>SBGI01000029.1 GCA_006227015.1 Gammaproteobacteria bacterium | reverse complement strand
TGGATGATTTCCGAAGGCTATGGCGATGTTCGCACCCTGGAACGCCGCGTACGCAAGATGGAAGAGTGGCTGGCCAACCCATCCCTGATGGAAGCCGACGCCGATGCCGAATACGCAGCAGTTGTCGAAATCGACCTCTCCGAAGTCAAAGAGCCTATCGTTTGCTGTCCGAACGACCCCGACGACGCCAAATTGCTGTCTGAAGTGGCTGGCGACAACGTGGACGAAGTCTTTATCGGCTCCTGTATGACCAACATCGGCCACTTCCGCGCCGCCGGCAAACTGTTGAATGAAGCGGACCGCGTTAACTCCCGCTTCTGGATCAGCCCGCCAACCCGTATGGACGCCCACACCCTGATGGAAGAGGGCTACTACAACATCTACGGTAAAGTCGGCGCCCGCACCGAAATGCCCGGTTGCTCCCTGTGTATGGGGAACCAGGCACGTGTAAACCCCGGCAGCACAGTGCTGTCCACGTCTACCCGTAACTTCCCGAACCGCCTCGGCGACGGTGCCAATGTGTACCTGACCTCAGCGGAACTGGCAGCTGTGGGTGGTATTCTGGGACGTCTGCCGACTCCAGCGGAGTACATGGAATACGCCAACAAGGTCAACTCCATGTCTGGCGAGATCTATCGCTACATGAACTTCGACCAAATTGAGTCTTTCCAGAAAGCTGCTGACGAAGGCAAGCGCATTGCTGCCGAGCAGATCGTCGATGTTGCCTGATCTGCCTGCCTAAGCAACGCAGCTCAACAGCACTGACTAAAAAGCCCCGCATATCGCGGGGCTTTTTTTATGGCTGTCTTTATGAGCGTCGGATGAAGAAAAGCGCTTCATGTTCGTGCAAACCCGAATATTTCAGGCTTTTGTCTACCCTGTTTTAGGTTGCCTATTCTAATCTGCTGTGCATAAACTGGTGTCCACTATCGCAGTAACATGCTAATTACGGCAGGTGCCTATGCAATACCATATCTATGATTTATATCGGCAGTCCCTGGTGCCCATTAACACCGCACTGGATTTGACCCACGATATTATTACCCACGAAAAAAACCCCTTTTCCAAGACCAAGCTGGGTCGATTCAGAAAAGCCTTTCTGGAATCCACCATTCGCCTCCTCAAGCATTACCCGAAGCAGGGTTTTGAGTATGAGCCAGTGGTGATCGACGATGTCGAGTATGCCGTCCATGAAGACATTGTGGTGGACAAGCCCTTCTGCCACTTGCTGCGTTTCCGCCGCGAAGGACTCCCGGCAGACGCACCCAAGATGCTCTGTGTGGCAGCACTGTCTGGCCACCACGCCACTCTCTCAAGGGAAACCTTCCGTGAGTTTCTCGACACTTACGAAGTGTATGTCACCGACTGGTTGGATGCCCGCGACGTGCCACTGACCGAAGGCAAATTCGGCTTTGAAGAATACGTTTCTTACCTGATCGAATTTATGGAATTCATGGGCCCCGGCAGCCATATGTTTGCTATCTGCCAAGGTGCCGTGCCTGGCCTGACTGCCGTCGCGCACATGAGCAAGCATGACAACCCGGCGCGACCCAAGACGCTGACCATGATGGCAGGCCCCATCGACATACGCGTCAACCCCAACGAATTTACCAAGCGAGTGGACAAAATGTCCGCCAAGGCGTTAAAGCGCGTGCTGATTCACAGAGTGCCGACCCGGTATCCCGGTGCCGGTCGCAAGGTCTATCCAGGCATGTTGCAACTGGGTGGTTTCATGTCCATGAATATGAAATCCCATATCCAGAAACACGTGCAGTTCTTTAAGGATATCGCCCATGGCCGCGTGGATGAAGCCGATCGCCACCGGGATTTCTACGATGAATACATGGCGGTACTGGATATGGATGCCGACTACTATATGGAAACCATGGAACGGGTATTCCTGGACCAGAAACTGCCGAAAGGCACCATGACCTACTATGGTGAGCCGATCAGTTGTAGTGATATCAAGGACGTTGCTGTTTTTACCCTTGAAGGTGAGAAAGACGACATGATCAGCCTGGGCCAGACGGAAGCAGCCCTGGGACTGTGTGACAACTTGCCGAAAAAGCTCAAGAAACACCATGTGCAACTGGGTGTAGGCCACTACGGTATTTTCAATGGCAGCAAGTATCGCGAGTTTGTTGCACCATTGATCAAGGAGTGGATCGACAACCATCACTGATGGTGAAAAGGACTCGAAAAAGCCGGGTATAACCCGGCTTTTTTCATGTCATCACAGTCCCTCCGGACCGGCAACAATGCTGTATAAATCCTGTACAACCATGTAGAATTGCCGCCCTTTCAACCTGGTGATCACTATGAGCGAGCTGCTGTCCCCGGCGGGAACACTCAAGAACATGCGTTATGCTTTTGCCTACGGTGCCGACGCGGTATATGCCGGCCAGCCGCGCTACAGCCTGCGCGTTCGCAACAATGAGTTCAATCACCTGGATGTGATGGCAGATGCCATCGCCGAGGCCCACAACCAGGGCAAGCAGTTCTATATCGCCAGCAACATCTCTCCCCACAACGACAAGGTGCGCAGCTACCTGCGCGACATGGAAGCCGTGATCGATATGCAGCCGGATGCGTTGATCATGTCTGACCCCGGCCTGATCATGATGGTGCGGGAAAAGTGGCCAGAGATGCCCATTCACCTGTCCGTACAGGCAAATGCCGTCAACTATGCCACGGTAAAATTCTGGCACCAGCAAGGCATTGTGCGCACCATCCTCTCCCGGGAATTGAGCCTGGATGAAGTGGAGGAAATCCGCCAACAGGTGCCGGAGATGGAGCTGGAAGT
>SBGI01000030.1 GCA_006227015.1 Gammaproteobacteria bacterium | reverse complement strand
GTGGCGAAGCAGTTTGAAGCCACTTACGGTGCCAATATCAATGAGTTTATGCCTTTGTTTATGAGCCTGGGCTGTAACGACAGGTTCAGTGCAGTCACGGGTATCAAACCGGTCGAAGAGAAGCGCCTGTTTCTCGAGCAATATCTCGAGCAACCTATTGAACAGGCGGTGGCGCGGGTGTTTGAAACGCCAGCCAACAGGCTCAGCGTGGTAGAAATCGGCAACCTTGCCGCCACTCAACGCGGTTCAAGCCAGTTATTGTTTGTCCTGCTGGCGGCCACCCTGCACCGTGCCGGATTCCGCTGGATCACGTTCACAGCCACGCCACAGGTCCGGAAAACCATCAATCGCCTCGGTTTCGAGCTGCGCATTATCGATGAGGCGAAGCCAGAGCGACTGGGCCAGAGTGCCCTTCAGCAATGGGGCAGCTATTACCAAACCAAACCCCTGGTCGTTGTCGGTGACCTCAATCATGCGATGCAGGTTATCCGCAACAAACGGACCCTGAGCGGGATTCTCGCCCTGTACTGCAACCAGATTGAGACTCTTGCCGCTCAAATCAAATACGGAGTCCACCATGGTCAATATCGTTACGCAGCTTGAGTATCTGTATGACGAGAAACAGGTCGTCGTCCGTGATACTGCCAGGGCGCTGACCAGGGGGCAGCTTATGACTGCCTGTCATCGGCTCGCGGAACAATTCGAGAAACGTGAGATTCGCAGCCTGGCCTTGCATGCAGACAACGGTCTGGACTGGATTGTGGTCGACCTGGCCTGCCAGCTGGCCGATATCTGCATTTTGCCTCTGCCCACATTTTTTTCGATTTCACAGTTACAACATGCGCTGCGTGAAACACCTGTAGACGCAGTGATCAGCGACAACCCTGCCGTAGCAGACCTGTTTGATCAGCTGCTCCAAAGCGAAACTCTCAGCGAATACCTACCTGATAGCCATCATCTGCAACTGCTGTTAATGAACAGGAGTGACAAACCTGCCCTGCTGCCACAGCAGACCGGCAAAATCACCTATACCTCCGGATCAACCGGCACCCCAAAGGGCGTTTGTCTGAGTAATTTTCAGTTATTGGAGCAGGCTTCCGTACTGGCCAATGCGGTTGCCCTGAAAAGCCCCCGCCACCTCTGCCTGCTACCACTAAGCACCCTGCTAGAAAACGTCGCAGGCGTATACACCCCAATGATGTCAGGCGGTGAAGTCATTGCCCCGTCTCTGCGCGAACTGGGCTTCTGTGGCAGCTCCTCAGTGGATGCAGACATCATGACTTCAGTGATTAGCCGTTACCATCCAGACAGTCTGATCCTGACGCCGCAGCTACTGTTGCTGTTGGTTAATGCTGCAAGCAAAGGCTGGCGAGTGCCCAGGTCACTGCGTTTTGTTGCCGTTGGCGGAAGCCGTGTCTCACCAGCACTGCTGAGCCATGCCTGGCAAGTGGGTATCCCGGCCTATGAGGGCTATGGACTATCCGAATGCGCCTCCGTGGTCAGTCTGAATGCCACTCGCCAGCACCTGCCCGGCAGTTGCGGCAAACCCCTACCCCACCTGGGTGTAAGAATTATTGATGATGAGGTGGTCGTGACAGGTAATCCGATGCTTGGCTATGTGAATGAACCCGCCAGCTGGGGCAATCAGGCGATTCATACCGGCGACCTCGGTTACCTGGATGATGATGGCTTTCTGTTTATCAATGGGCGGCGCAAAAACCTGCTGATTTCCAGCTACGGCCGCAACATTAACCCGGAGTGGATTGAGTCTGAGTTTCTCGCCAACCCGGCATTTGCAGAGTTCGTGGTCTTTGGTGATGCCGAGCCCTACTGTGTGGCCCTGATCTCTCCGCGTCAGGCAGGGATGTCCAGACACTATCTACAGACCATCGTGGATGAAATCAACCAGTCACTGCCGGACTACGCCCGTATTTACCAATGGGCAATCTTGTCGGCGCCACTCGCTACGGACCCGATGCTGGTCACCGATAACGGCCGCCCGAAAAGGGCTGCCATCCAGGAGCACTACCGCTCCCTGATCGAGAGCCTTTATCACTCAGGCGTAGAGGAGCTAAGCGCATGACCGCAACTCCCGCATACAGCCAAGGGACACTGTCCCAAACGACCGCCGGTGATGCACCCATATCCCTTGAATTCTCCGACAAATACGATCGCGATCACGCTCTGCAGTATTATGACAAGCACAGTGACTCTCTGGCACGGCGTCTGTCCAACTGGCGTGAACAGCAGCTTGCCAGACAATGCCTGGAAGATGCAGGAAATCCGGACACCGTGCTCGACCTCCCCTGCGGAGCTGGCCGCTTCTGGCCCATGCTGGCAGAAAATACCCACCGTCAGATTTACGCCGCCGACAATTCTGGCGACATGCTGCAAGTCGCCCTGACCCACCAGCCTGATTACCTGGCAGATCGAATCATCCCCTTCAAGACCTCCGCCTTTGCCATTGATATGCCCGATGCCTCCGTGGACAGTATTTTCTGCATGCGACTGCTGCATCATATTGCATCGCCGGAGCATCGCCTGGCCATTCTCAGGGAGTTTCACCGTGTCACACGGGATACGGTGGTGGTGTCGCTCTGGGTGGATGGTAACTACAAATCATGGCGGCGCAAAAAACTGGAAGCAAAGCGCGGCAAATTGACAGGAGATCACACCAACCAGAACCGTTTTATCGTTGCCCGAAAGGAAATCGAATCAGAATTTCATGCCGCCGGCTTTGAGATTATCAACCACCGCGATTTCCTCATGGGTTATGCTATGTGGCGCATGTACATAATAAGAAAGGCAAATAATAATGAA
>SBGI01000273.1 GCA_006227015.1 Gammaproteobacteria bacterium | reverse complement strand
AGCTATCTGCTCACAGAAGCGGCTGGGGTGATTTAACAGCCAGCGTCAATATCAACTTGCCGCAGGAAACGCGAATGTCCAACGACCATGAAATTTTGGCGGATCGGCTCAACGCCGAGCCCGCCATCTTTAAAGGTTGTTCATCCTCTGAGCTAGGCATGATTGTGGGGGTGGCCATTGTAATATGGCTGCCCCTCAGTCTATTGCTGGCCTGGTTGCTGGGTGCAATCACTATGGGTTTTGGGATCGCCGGTATCGGCGTGGTAGCCACAGTCATGGTCATGGCAACGCTATTTCAGCGTATCAAACGTGGGCGGCCAGAAGGTTATTACCAGCAATGGTTGCGTATCCGCCTGCATTCCATTGGGCTGTATCGTGTCCCCTGGGTACTACGGAGTGGATCCTGGGATATCGGGAGAACGCAGCATGCGCCGCTACCGTCTCGAAATCGATAACGTACGTTCGCATTTGCGCTCCCTGTGGGCCGTCATTGCCCTACAAGGACTGATCATTCTCGCGCTCTGGGTTGGCTGGAGCCAGGCTCCCAAACAGCTGCGCGTCTATGTGCCACCCGATCTGCGCTCCGGCGCAGTGCTGGCCGCCGAGGAAGTGCCTCCAGCGAATGTCTATGCGTTCGCGTTCTACATTTTTCAGCAACTCAATCGGTGGTCCGAGAACGGCGCGACTGATTATGGCAGTGCGATTTTTCGGATCTCACCTTATCTGACGCCTCGCTACCGCAATGATCTGATTGAGGATATGGAGCTAAAAGCCAGACGCGGTGAGTTGGCCTACCGGGTACGGGGTGTGCATGAAGTCCCGGGGCATGGCTACGAAGAACGCCGCGTAGACGTTTTGTCCTCCGACGCTTGGATCGTATGGCTGGATCTGGATTTGATGGAGTCTGTGAAAGGCATGACCGTTAAGCAGACGACTATTCGATATCCGATTCGCGTGGTGAGGCAAGCTATCGATCCTGAATCCAATCCCTGGGGCATGGCTCTTGATGGGTACGGAAGTGAAGGCCCGCGTCGATTAACCGATGCTGAACTGGCTGAACCCGGTGCAACGGGTACCAGGACTGAAAAGGAATCCTCTAGATGAAAGTAGTGAATTGTTACTCTCCAGCCAAATGGATCGCGCTTCTAGGGTTATGTGTTCCTTTGGTGTGCTTTGCGCAAGCCGATGACGCGGCCTCGAACGGACCTGAAAGAGTTGTCTGGAACAAATCACCCATTGTCATCCCGTTGGTCGTGGGCGAAGAGCGTCTTGTTCATTTCCCTGATTCGGTGAGTATCGGCTTGCCGCAGACGCTGACGCCATTGCTACGTACTCAAAGCATCAACGGCACCGTTTACCTGCTGGCTAGACAGTCTTTTGACCCTACCCGTGTCATGGTGCGATCGGAAACCGATGGTCCGATGTACGTCCTCGATATTTCAGCGTCGCCTGGCCACCCAGAGGGACGCTCACTACCTGATATGCAGATACTGCTGGTAACACCGCAAGATACAGGTGCAGCTGAGTCGAAATATGGCACTCGATCACGTCCATGGGGCTACGCTGCATTAACCCGGTATGCCGCTCAACAACTCTATGCGCCTACGCGACTCATTCCCCGTCAGTCGGGTGTGGTTGCCATGCGGGTAACTGGCGAAACGGTGGATCTGGTGTATGGCGCCAAGGTTGAGTCCGTGCCAGTCGCCGCTTGGAAGGTAGGCCTGCAGTATGTCACCGCCGTAAAACTGACCAATCGTACTCAAAGAGCGGTGGTGCTGGATCCGCGCGAACTGCGCGGGTCATGGCTGGCTGCCACGTTTCAACATAATCGCCTGTTACCTGCCGGCAATGAGGCCGATACGACAGCCGTCTATCTGGTTTCTGACCGGCCCTTCGATGTGGCACTTTGAGAGAGGATAGGAATCTACCCCATGTCGATGGTCACCAGTAATCGTTTGTTACCACTTCTTGCCGGTTCCGTTGTGCTGATGGCGGTGCTCGTCGCGGTGAAGTCCTGCTCCCCGGGTGACGAGCAACCTCAGTTGTTGGAAGCCGTGCCACAGGCACCGAAACCGGATGCCGATACACCGGCGGATACCATCAAGACACTGACGGCCAACGTCAGCGCCATGACCTCGGAGCTCAATGCCCTGCGCCGGGATAACACCGCACTCAAACAGGAGAATCGCGGCCTTGTCGACGATAGAAAACAGATCGAGAACAACGTGTTATCGAGAGTGCAGACGGTATTGGAAACAAAGCGCATGGACGCAGCGCCTACCGAAACTACGTCAGCAATCGCCGCACTGACAGCGAAGGTGGATTCGCTGACCAATCGGTTTGGGACATCATCGACACAGCGGTCTTCCACGGGTTCTGATATTCCGGTCGGGCTCGGTCTGGATGGTGTCAGAGGATCATCTGCGGAAGCGGAATCACTGGTGTGGGTTAGCCCTCTTGAGCTTGCGCCATCGCCTGATGCTGATAAGGAGACGTTGCTCAACCGCTTCAGTCGCGGCAGTCGCAATGCGTTAGCTAGCGCCGGTCCGGAAGTGACGTCGCTGGTAACGAAAGGATCCGAAGCCCTCAATACTGCTCTGCCGGTCTACACCGTGCCGCGCAATGCCACCCTGATTGGATCAACTGGCATGACCGCCTTGGTGGGCAGGGTGCCAATTCAGGGGCAGGTCCGCGACCCCATGCCGTTCAAGGTGATTACCGGCAAGGAAAACCTGGCCGCCAATGGACTGCGCATACCCGGTATTGAGGGCATGATCTGGAGTGGAACGGCTGTTGGCGACTGGACGCTCTCCTGTGTGAC
>SBGI01000031.1 GCA_006227015.1 Gammaproteobacteria bacterium | reverse complement strand
GTCCTGAATAGTGGCTTGCAGGGACATGGTGCGCTCTGCCAGGGAAGTTAATGCCGCAGTGTCCTGCGGAGAAAAATAGTACACCTCGAGGTTGTCGAAGCGGTTCAGGTCGGGAGCGATATTTTGCCACCACTGCTCTGCAGTGCGGGCGCCATAGGGGTACACCAGAACCGTTTCAGCGCGATTGCAGGCTTTGCGGATACGGCGTTCATCTGGTTGGCCGACTTCAATCCAGAGTTCGATATCCCCCTGCAGGTTTTTCTGCCAGAGATCCGGTTCGTCATCGTTGGAAAGTCCGCGGCAAAATTGCAGCTGCGGATTGGCATTCAGGGCGAAAGCCAACAGGCGCACCATCATGCGCTCATCGGTTTCCGACGGGTGACGGGCAATGGTGAGGGAGTGTGTGTGGTAATAACCGCGATCCATATTGGATACGGCTAGCTCCGCTTTAAATACGGTGGCTTTCAGAGCCATGAACGCAGCACTCTTATAATATTGTGGATTCCATGTGGCGGTGGATGGCAATGCCGCATGGAGTTGTGTCGCGTTTTCGGGATCAGGTAATAATGCCGGAACCACCCAGGCCGCCGGGGCCACCCATTCCTCCCATTCCTCCCATGCCACCTTCCTGGCCGGGTACGACGATTTTTGATGCCTGTTCTCGGCGCAGTTCTTCCAGCTCTTTGGCCGTGCGCTCTACCGCCGCTTCTGCCTCGGCGCCGAATTTTTCCGCAGCTTCACCAATACTTTTCGCCTCGATCAGGAAGTTGATGGGCAGAGCTCCCATAGGGCTCATCACCTGGGTCGAGCCCATGTAGGCGATTTCGCGATCGGGGTCGCGATCACCTTCGGGAGTGACCGGGGTCAGGCGACGGATACTGCCGATTTTCTGGTCGGTAAAAATTTCTTCCAGGTACAGTTCGGCGGGGTTCATGCTGGCGTCAAATTTCTTGGAATCACTCATGCTATCAATTCGGTTGTTCATCAATGGGGCGCTCACCCTACCAGATTTTCCCCGGGACGTCAGGGGGCGGTAATCTGTGATTTAAGGGTTTCCACCAGCGCGTTGGCGGCAGAGGACAACGGGTAGCGGCGACGTGTCAGTATCCCCACCCGGCGTTTTACCACCGGGTCTGTCAGTGGCCGACTTTCCGCGCCCAGTAACTGCATTTGCTGGATGGCCAGCGAGGGCACCACGCTGATGCCCAGGCCGTTGGCGACCATGGAACCGATGGAGGCCAGCTGGTGAGCCTCAAATTCGACGGTCAGTCGTATGCCGCAGCTGTCAGTGGTGTCATCGATCATCTGCCGCATGGCGGAGGGCCGTTGCAGGGTGACAAAGGGGTAGTCCTGAAGCTCCGCCCAGCGAATGGTCTTTTGTTTCAACAAGGGGTGATCCGGTGGTGTCACTACAAAGAAGCTGTCTTCAAATAGCGGCTCGAAATGCAGGTCTTCGGACTCTTCCAGGTCGAAGGTGACACCTACCTCCACGCGGCCCTGGCGCACCATATCGATCACTTCCTCGGCCACCACATCCTGTACGGTGATGTTGATATCGGGAAATTGATCCCGGTAGTGGTGCAGTGCCTTGGGCAGCTTGCTGATGGAGAAGGATGCCATGGTGGCGATGCTCAGTTTACCGCGGCGCATGGCAAACAAGTTGTGCAGGTCGGTGAGGGCATTGTCCCAGTCAGCCAGCAGGCGCTGGGCCACCGGCAGAAAGGCTTCCCCTTCCGGGGTCAGGGAAAGGGTGCGGGTGGTGCGTGCCAACAGTTTACCCCCCACCACTTCTTCCATGTTTTTCAGGGCAATACTCAGGGCTGGCTGAGAGAGGTGAAGGCGTTCTCCGGCTTCAGCAAAGTTGCGCGTCTGGGCGACCGTCACAAACGCTTTGAGTTGTTTAATGGTGATATCCATAAGTCCATGTCTATTTATAAGGGGGGTTAATCATTTGATTAAAATTTTACGCTTGATAAATATATTGCGCTATAGGATGCTTTAACAGTTTTGCAGGCCAGAAGTAATGTCTGTGGGGTAAGTGATAAAAAACGACTGAGGAGTTAAGTTCATGGCGGGTTTCGATAAGGTGGTAAGCACCTACGAAGAAGCGATGGCAGGTCTTGAAGATGGCATGACCGTGATTGCAGGCGGTTTCGGCATTTGCGGTATCCCCGAAAATCTGATCGCGCAGATCAAGAAAATGGGCACCAAGGACCTGACGATTGTTTCCAACAACTGTGGTATTGATGGATTTGGTCTGGGCATTCTTCTGGAAGATCGCCAGATCAAGAAAATGGTCTCTTCCTACGTGGGTGAGAACAAGCTGTTTGAAGAGCAACTGCTCTCTGGTCAGCTGGAAGTGGAATTGACACCCCAAGGTACTCTGGCAGAAAAAATGCGCGCGGCTGGTGCCGGCATTCCTGCGTTTTATACTGCGACCGGTTACGGTACCGATATTGGTGAAGGCAAGGACGTGCGTGAATTCAATGGTCGCAAGTACATTCTGGAAGAATCTATCCAAGGCGATTTTTCCATTGTTAAAGCCTGGAAAGCAGACCGTTACGGCAACGCGATTTACCGCAACACAGCTATGAACTTCAATCCCATGGCTGCCACCGCTGGCAAGATCTGCGTGATGGAAGTGGAAGAGATTGTTGAACCCGGCGAACTGGACCCGATGTACGTACATACCCCCGGTATTTATGTAGATCGTCTGATTCAGGGTACGTTTGAAAAACGTATTGAAATCCGCACCGTTCGCGAAGGTTAAGAGGAGAGACAATCATGGCACTTTCTCGTGATCAAATGGCTATCCGTGTTGCCCGCGAGCT